>DASXGD010000081.1:0-21381 GCA_036489245.1 Occallatibacter sp.
CCGGCATCGGAGCCGTCGTATCCTTGGCCGGAGTCAGCCCCGGGATCGCCGGAGACGCGCCTACGGTTCCCGCCGCCGCGCCGCTCAGGTTGATGCCGTAGTGTTGCAAAGTCGTGGCCAGCACCTGGTAGAGTCCTGCCCGGTCGCGAGCATACGCGGCCTCAGCCGAAATCAGCGTAGCGTCCGCGGTGGCAAGATTCTTCTGTTGCAGCAGAACGTTGTAGGCGGTGGAAGCCCCAAGGCTCAGCTTCTTCCCTTCCGAATCGAGACTCTGCTGCGCGTAGTCGTGCGAAGCACGGGCGGCGATCACCTGCGCCCGGTCGTTCGTCAAGGCAAACTGCGCGTTCACCACCTGCATGCGGATCTGGGTGTAAAGCTGCTCCAGCCGCAACTCGGCCTGCCGGTATTCCAGCAGCGATCTTGCCTGATCGGCTTGCGCGGGGCGGTTGCGGATGGGGACATTCAAAGTGAAGCCCACACCCTTATCCGGCCCGGTGCTGTTGACCAGATGGTTCAGCACGTCGGCATAGCCCACAGTCGGAAAGCTGTTCGGAGCGCAGGGGCCGCCGCTGAAGAAATCGACGCAACTCGGGCTCTGCGCACCACCCAGGCCGCTTGCGCCATAAAACGCATATGCATCAAGCGTAGGCAGCAACGCGTTGCGCGCGCCTTTCAGTCCGATCTGCGCGTTCTTGATTACCAGCACTGCCTGTTCCAGTTCCGGCCGCTGTTGAAACGCGGTCTGTACCAGTTCTTCGACCGGTTGGTGCTCTTCGCCCAACTCCTCGATGCTCACGCGGTCCGTCGGAATAATCGGTGCAGCCACCAGCGCGGGGTCGTTCAGGTTGCGCGCGATGGCCTGCTTCATGATCAGCTGCTGATACTGCAGAGTGCTTTGCGAGTTAATCAGCGCCTGCTTGTCGGCGGCCACGGTCGATTGGGCCTGCACCACATCCAGCGGCGCCATGGTGCCGATATCCAGTTGCTTCTTGGTATCGCTCTCCAGTTGCGTGCTCTGCTGCAGCGTCCGCTCCTTGGCTTGCACGTCCTCAAAGGCACTCACCAGGCCCCAGTAGATGCTCTCCACCTGGTTGACGGTGTACAGAATCTGCTGGCGGAAGCTTGAATCCGTGATGCGGCGGTTGTTCACCGCCTGGTAATAGAAGCGATCATTGACGAAAACTCCGAAGCCCTGCAGAAGATGCTGCGTCACCGTGGCTTTGAATGAGGACGTCAGGCTGGGACTGTAGTTTGCGAACGGGTTGTCGCTGGTGACGCGGCTGTTGTTGAACCCCACCTGCAGCGCCGTGCCCGAGACAAAGCCCTGGTTATAGGTAAAGTTGTAAACGTTGGTGTTGGTCGTGAGGGCTGATTTCCCGCCCGAGAACAGCGTGTTCGACTGTGGCGCCTTGGCGCGCTCCAACTGGATGGTGCCGGCCACCGCCGGGTCCCGGTCTTCCGGCAACGGACCCGCGCTGCTGGTCGAGAAAACCTGACCGCCAAGTCCAGCGGCTGCGCCGCCCGATCCGCCCGACGTGCCTCCCGGGCCACCGCCCGCGGTTAACGTCGAGGAGCTTCCCCCCAGCGTGTTGGCCACCACGCCGGAGTTGACGCCGCGCAGGGTTGCACCCGCTTTGGAGCGCAAAACGTCGGTGTCGGCGATGTCAAGGTTGTAGCGGGCGATGGCAATGTCGTAGTTGTTCTCGATCGCCAGCGCCAGGGCATCGGAGAGGCTTAGATAAATCTTGCCCTCCTTGAGGAGGTCGTCCAGCCTGGTCGAGTTGTTGAAACTGGCGACCGGAACCGATGTGCCGCGGTACATGTTGATCGGGTTGCCAAGCAGGCCGCCCGAGGGACGGCTGAAATCCCGCTGCGTCTGCCGCAGAGATATCGGCTCCGTTGCTACCGGTGTCGGCGCGGGAGGCAGATTGGATGCATCTTTGATTTGGTCAAACGAAGCCGCGTTATCTTGCGGACTTGCCGACGGCTGCTGAGCAAAACCGGCCGGCATCCCTGACATAAGACCCAGCATCAGCGCCGCAAATGCGCGCAACTTCACTCCGCCGCCCGTGGCATGGGCAGCCTGCCCGGTTCCAGCCTGCCCGGTTCCTGTGCGCGCCCTAAAGGATTGGCGCTCAAACACACGTGTACCGTACAAATGCATGATTCCTCTCCACAATAGGTTGAGGCATGTGGGGTGCCAGTCATCAAGACGCCCGAAGACGGGCTGCGGACGCAAAATTTACGCAAAACCAAAGACTCTATGTCCCACTGCCGTAACACCCTGACGTCACCACAGCCGGCAAAAAGCGGCAGCCTTGGTGTGCTTTAAGCAGGGCGCAGTTTTTCCCTGGTTTTGCCGTTGTCACTCCCCGGCGATCACCGCGTTCGGTTCAGATTGCGTTTATCGCTCATCCGACCATACGTGTCCAGCAGCCAAATCGTTCCCGCCATTCGCGGTTTCGCAAGCCGTTCGAATCGTATTGATCAAGAAACCTGAGTATATCCCACTCCGCCTCCCGGAATTCGCGCGCCGCAGTATCCGGTACCATGCTTCAAACTCCGGTCGGAATGCTGCTGAAACGCGAAGGCGCGACCCCGGAGAAGGAGACATCCCAATCCAGCGTTTGCAGTGAATCTTGCAGAAAATTCAGCTCGGGAGGCGCACCATGGAAATGGAGTTCGACATGCCGAACGCCATTGCCGCCCGCGGCTCTTGCAGGTGTCAGATATGTCCCCGGTTCAAAGTGTCAGGGATGTGACCGGTCCGTACCCCCCCACCCCCTCCCCCCCCAAAAAAAAAGATTAGATTTGCATTTAATTTCGATTTATAGAATTACATGAATTAATCCAAAAGCTTTACGAGCCAAAATGGCCATCTGAAACAGCATTTTTTTGTTGCATTCGCCGCTAATAGGCCTTCTCCCTTTTTTCACCGCCATCGGGTCTGACTGTAAATTGTGTAATGGTGACGACCACCCAACCCGGCCAGACCTGGAAACTCACTCTTACTTACGACGGTACCGACTTCCGCGGCTGGCAGGTTCAGCCGGGGCAGCTGACCATCCAGGGAGAACTGCAGGCGGCCCTTGGCCGTGTTACCGGAGAGGCTCCTCTGCCGCAAGGGTCGGGTCGCACCGATGCGGGGGTTCACGCCCTGGCTCAGGTAGCCAGCTTTGCCCTCGAGGCTGCCATTCCGGCTGAGAATCTCCGCCGGGCCCTGAACCGGACGCTGCCTGCCTCAATTCGAGTTCTGGAAGCCAACACAGTCCCAAGCCGCTTTCACGCGCGCCACTCCACCACCGCCAAGACCTACGAGTACCGCGTCTTCCTGGAAAAGACCGGAGGCGCAGAGGAACAAAACCTGGTGTGCTCTCCGTTTCTCGCCCGCTATGTCTTCGCGTATCCATGGCCGTTGAATGTGGAGGCTTTGCAGGAGTCGGCCCGCGCCTTCGTCGGGACCCACGACTTTCTGAGCTTCGCGGCCACCGACCCGGGATTCGGCGCCGATGGTGAACAAGACGCAGACTCGCCGGACCCGGTTCGTACCATCTTCGGTTCAGGCTGGCATCAACAGACTGTCACCGATGGCACTCTTCTCGTCTACCATGTCCGCGGCAGTGGCTTTCTTCATCACATGGTCCGCAACCTGGTGGGAACCATGCTCGACGTGGGCCGCGGATATCGTCGAGTCGAGGAGATCCCCGCCATGATCGCCGCTCGCTCGCGGGCTGCGGCCGGCCCCACCGCGCCCGCCCGGGGTCTGTTTCTTCACTCGGTCGAGTACCCGCCCGAAAGTGAGCTTTGAGGTAAATTCAGAAGCAGGCCGAATCCGGCCCTCTTCACGCAACGCCCCTGCTACCCTGAAGTCATCGCTATGCCCCTTTCCTCCCGCACGTCCGCATTCGCCCGGGTGACGGCTCTGGCCGGCAAGCGGCCCACGCATGGCGCGTTCGCGTGGCTGCACGGCAATCCCAAGACCATCATGGACTGGCAGGAGGAAATGGTGGCGATCCCGGCGCCGCCGTTCGGAGAGCAGGCGCGGTGCCAATGGCTCGCGCGCCGTTTTGCTGAGGCCGGGTTGTCCGGCGTTGAAACGGACAGTGTCGGGAACGTTCTGGGATTCCTCAACCCCGCCGGCCTGGATCCCGAAAGCACCGGTCCCATCGTCGTGATGTCCGCCCATCTCGACACCGTCTTCCCCGCCGGCACGCCCCTCCATCCTTCCCGGGTACAAAGCGACGGAGTGGACCGCCTGGAAGCCCCGGGTGCTTCGGATAACGGCGCGGGCGTGGTGGGCATGCTTGCCATTGTGCATGCCCTGGTGCACGCCATGGTGGATGTGCCGGTACCGCTTTTGTTCGTCGGCAACGTCGGCGAGGAAGGCGAAGGCGACTTGCGCGGGGTTCGTCACCTCTATGGTCAGGGTGCCCTTGCCGGCCGTATTGCGGCTCACATCGTACTCGACGGCGCGGGGTCTGACTCGGCTGTGTCTCAGGCCCTCGGGAGCCGCCGCTTCCGAGTGACGGTTTCAGGACCCGGAGGACACAGCTTCACCGATGCAGGCACGCCCAACCCGATCGCCGCCATGGCGGCGGCCCTGGCCACACTGGTGAGAACTCCGCTGCCAGAGGAACCGCGGACGACTCTGAACCTGGGCACGATTCATGGAGGAACGAGCGTGAATTCCATCCCTGAGAGCGCCGTGGCTGCAGTCGACTTCCGCTCCACCAGCGCCGACGAGCTTCTGCGGCTCGAAGTGGCGCTTCACCGTGCCGTGGAGGATGCCGTGGAGTTCTCGAACGCCCAGGCAAAGACTACAAATGGCGCCCGGCGCGGCCGTCTCGATTTCACCATCAGCAAAATCGGCGATCGCCCGGCTGCGCAGCTGCCGCCAGATTCACCAATTCTCGAAGCCCTGCATGCGGTGGACCGCCGGTTGAATATCAAAACCATGGTACGACTGGGTTCGACCGACGCCAACATCCCGCTGTCGCTGCAAGTCCCGTCTCTGTCGCTCGGCGCCGGCGGGGACGGTGGGGGTGCGCATACCCAGGCGGAGTGGTACTCCGCCAAGGATCGTGAACTGGGTCTCAAGCGCGTCCTGCTGCTGACGCTGGCCATGCTGGAGTGGGCCGCCGAGCAATAACTGCGCGGCTGCTAAAATCCGCCCATGGTCAAGTTCCCCGCCCTGCTGGTTGTTGGTCTTCTCGCTTTGTCCTCGATGTGCTACGCGCAAAAGGCTCCCCAACATCGGATCCCTCCAGAGTCTGCCAGACGCTCGGCCCCCGACATCATCTTTTTCAACGGCACCATCTACACCGGCGTTGGATTCTCTGATGACAAGCCTCAGATCGTTGCAGCCATGGCCATCGGGGGTGGCAAAGTTCTCGCGGTGGGAACAAACAGTGAGATTACCCGCCTGGCAGGGCCGAACAGCCGACTGCATGACCTGAGTTCCGCCGGCGACTTCATCTTCCCGGGATTTAACGACGCCCACACCCATCTCGGCGGGGCGGGCCAGACCCAGCTCAATCTCGATCTGTTCGGGGTCAAGTCGCTAACCGAAATGCTGGCAAAGGTCGAGGCTTTCGCGGGGAAATCGCCCCAAGGTCATTGGATCACCGGCGGACGCTGGGACCACACCCTCTGGAACCAAAAAGTCCTGCCTACCCGCCAGGATCTCGACAGGGTCACAGCAGGACACCCCGCATTTCTCGATCGTGTTGACGGGCACATCGCCATCGCTAATTCGGCCGCGCTGGCCGCCGCCGGCATCACCGGCAAAACGGTGCCGCCCCAGGGCGGAGCCATCGATCTCGACGCCCAGGGCGAACCAACCGGTATCCTGCGCGAATCGGCCATGGACCTGGTGTACAGGGTTATTCCCCCGCCCACCCCGGAAGAACGCCGCATCGGCGCTGAACTGGCCATCAACGACGCCCTTTCGCACGGTGTCACCAGCGTCCAGGACTTCAGTGATTGGAATTTCTTCCTGGTTTTGGAGGAGATGGAGAAGGAAGGAAGATTAGACCTGCGCATCAGCGAATGGCTGCCGTTCAAAGCTCCGCTTGACGAGTTGAAGAAGATGCGCGCTCGCCATGATCTGAACGACCCGATGTTGCATACCGGCATGCTCAAAGGCTTCATGGATGGTTCCCTGGGCTCACGAACGGCGGCTATGAAGGCGCCGTTCGCTGACGATCCCGCAAACTCGGGCCTGCCCCAGTACTCACAGAACGAATTGAACAAGATGTCGGTCGAGCGAGCGAAAGCGGGCTTTCAGCTTGGGTTTCATGCCATCGGGGACAAAGCAGCGGCGATGGCGCTCGATGCATATGCACAGCCGGGCATATCATCCAAAGCACGGAACCGCATCGAGCACGCCCAGGTGGTTGACCCGGCTGATATCCCGCGCTTTGCCACACTCGGCGTCATCGCCTCCATGCAGCCCAACCATCTGCTCACCGACATGAACTGGGCCGAGGATCGCCTCGGCCCGCAGCGCGCGGCCTATTCCTATGCGTGGAAGGCGTTCCTCGATGCCGGCGTACACCTGGCCTTCGGTACCGATTACCCGGTTGAGCCAATCACGCCCTTCCGCGGCCTCTATGCGGCGGTGACGCGCAAGAACGAGGCCGGCACAAGAGAGTATTTCCCAGCCAACAAGCTGACCCGGGGCCAGGCTCTCTATGCCTATACGCAGGGCTCGGCGTACGCCGAATTCAGCGAGAAGCACAAAGGCAAACTTGTGCCAGGCTATGACGCGGACTTTATTCTCGTCGACCGAGATCTTTATAAGGTCGACGCTCCTGCAATTCTTCAAACGGCGGTGAGAGGCACCTACGTCAACGGAAAGGAAGTCTTTCCGGCCGCTGAGTCCAACGGCTCAATTCAATAAGTCTGATTCACCACCGGTACACAGTCAGATTGTCCAGGTACACAATGGCCGAGCCCGATCCGCCGATTCCGTCCACCTGAAAGTTAGTCAGAAGGGCCGGCCCCCATCCGAGTGCAAACGCTGATGGCACCGTCGCATTAATCTCCTGCTCGGCTCCATCAAACCAGACCGAGCGGTAGGTCACGTTGCCCTGGTTGTCTCGTGAGAACTGGATCTGAACGTGATGCCAGGTGTTGGTAGTCCAGGCGCGCGGGTTGCAACTGGACGTGGAGTGAAGCCAGAGATCCTTTGGAGCCTGAGGGGTTCCGCCATTGGTTGTGTAATCCCAGGTGCCAGACCACCCGTCGCATTGAAAGCCGAAGATAACGGTCTCTCCGTTCGACATCACCTGGTTAAGATCCATCTCGATGTTGGCAATATCGCTCGTGGGGCTGGCCGGATAAATCCAGGTGTCGTAGAAAAAGTTGGTTGCGGACGCGTCGGTTCCGAACAAAACGGAGTACCGTTCCCCGCCGAAATTTGTGTAGCTCGTTACAAATTCCCGCGCCGTGCCGCTCACGGAAGGCGAACCAACTATGCGCATCGTTCCGGTGGAGCTTCCATTGCCGGTTCCCGAATCGAACGTGGCCTGCCAGTTCTTCAATGTATGGATACCTGTGACCGCGACCGCATTCGACGGGACGACGGCAGCAGGCGACGGGAGGATGGTGATGGCAATATTGGCAACGCACGAAGACCCCTTGTTGCCCCATGATTTGACGTGGAGGATATGCGCGCCGGCCGCGCCCGATACGTGGGTATTGACAGAGGTGCCGTTCACGATCGTGGTGTTGCTGCTGTTGTCGAACGAGTAGCCCATGGAGGCAATCGGCTGGGCGGAGCACGGCGATGCGGTTGCGGCCAGACTGAAGGGCGAAACCACGAGCGCTCCGTTGACCGGGCTGGACACAGTTACGTTAGCGAAGGCGGGCGCCGCACACACGAGCAGCGCAGGAGCAAGCAGGCAGAGAGCTTTCACGCAAGTTTGCCTTACCGTTCTTCCGAGTACACGGATACTGCATGCAAGATCTCGCTTGCCGGAGCCAGTTTGGACACACCACCGCTATCGGGTCTGCCAAGGCAGTCTCGCTGTTGATCTACTCGATCCGCAACCTCAGGATTATTTGCTCGAAGGGTATGCGGAAATCGGACCGGACGTCAACTCCAAAAAGTAATGTGCGTTTCTTTCGTGTAATTATCACGTCTCGCAAGGAAGCCTTTCCCGGAGGAATGCAAATCCAGCGAAGAACGCAGCCGAGCCGATTGGGACAAAATGGCCCACCCTTCGCGATGCTTACGCTTGCTTGAGTGAGTTCCCTGCACCGTGATCTTGCCCTTGCCTGACCGGTTCGGTGATAGATTTGAGTCCCAGGCTTGCCTGCGGCCGCACCATGATGAGCGAGAATCCCAAAGCCAATTCGGAGCCATCGAAACCCTGGGGCTTGGGTGATACTCTCGGCGCGCTTGTGTTCGCCGGCCTCCTCGGTCTCGGGGCTTTCCTTGCCTACAGAACCTATGTCAACTTCGGGGGTTTCCGCGGCGAGTTGGCTTTCATGGGCCGCGTGCTTTTTCAATATGGGTTAGTGATGGTGACGTTCGCCGCCTACGTGGTTTGTTTCTTTTTCATTCACCTGATCATTTCCCTCGTTACCGGCATCCGGCTGCGGCGCATCCGGGTGTTCATTTCGTTTAAGCATGATTACGAGGCCATCGCTGCCGCAATCGAAGAGCGCCTGGCTTGCCCCGCCATCCGTGTCATCCGGGTTCCGTTCACCCGCGGGCGCGATCACGACGATGTGATCGCAGAGTCGCTAAATGCTGTGACCCGTGCGGATGCGGTCATCGTCGTCCCGGGTCCGGGGTCTTCGTGGATGGCCAACGAACTTGGCCATGCGGTGGGAAGCTGGAAACCGATCGTGGTCATCAAGCACCTTCCCGATCAGTTGCTCTCCGCTTCCCTCTATCGCGGATATCCCGTGTTCTCATGGGACAAGATCCGTGATGATCTCCGACCGTTGCAGCGCTTCCTGGTCTTTGCCACACGAAGCCGTGCGGACGTCTGGCCGCAGTTTCTCAGAAGCATTGCCGGCTTCGGTAGGACAGCAATCGGAGCGCTGGTCATCTGGGCCGTAGTCTCCGCGTTGGTGAACGAGGTCGGAAACTTCGTCTTTGCGTTTGCTTCTCCCCGCAGGGGAGAACTCTTCATTCGCTACTATGCCTGGGGCATGTTTGCAGTATTCGCAGCGGCATTTGCCATCGGGTTTGCATTAGTCCTGGCAGACAGGATTCGCGGACTCGCGGTCGCTCGGCAGAAGATTCGCACCCGCGAAGCCACATTCTCCGAATTCCAGCAGGTCTTCTCATTCTTCGAAGCCGACATGGAGATTCTTGACGTTCTGGAGAAGGAACCCCTCGAATCCCGACATCGGGACAGTGACCAGCCAGCTGCCATAATTGCCGCTACATGAAGCTGCGCGCCTATGTGCTGATGTTGTTCGTAGTGGCCGTCTGGGGTTCCACATTTGTGGTCATCAAGGGCGCCCTTGCCCATGCCACCCCGGCAGCCTTCAACCTGGCCCGCATGACGCTGGCGTTTGCGGTGATGGCGGTGGGGTATCACCGGTACTGGCGCGGGATCCGCCTGTGGCAGTTGGGGGCCGGGGCGGTGGTCGGACTGTGTCTGGCGACCGGGTATCAGTTCCAGACCATCGGACTGGTGCACACTACACCGTCGAAATCGGCGTTCATCACGGGGCTGGTTGTGGTGCTGGTCCCGCTGTTCTCTTCGATTCCGCGGTTGAGGCCGGCTGGTGCGCGTGCACCGCGCTGGAATGCGTTTTTGGGTGCAGCACTGGGCTTTGCAGGAATCATCCTTCTGACGACTCCGGCTGTCTCCGGCGGCATGGGTTCGACCCCGTTTACGGCCTGGTTCCCGGATCTCAGCTCCATCAACATCGGCGACGTGCTGACGTTTGGCTGCGCGGTTGGGTTTGCATTTCATTGCCTGGCGCTCGGCCATTTCTCCCCGCGGATCGGGTTTCAGTCGCTGGCGCTGCTGCAGGTGGGCTTCTGCGCGGTATTCATGGCTCTGAGCCTCCCATTGATCGAACATCCGCATATCGAGTGGACGCCGGGCATGATTGCCGCACTGAGTGTTGCGGCTGTGCTGGCCACGGCCGCGGCCTTCTCGATTCAGAGCTGGGCGCAGTCCATCCTGCCGTCGACGCACACGGCGCTCATCATGACGATGGAGCCGGTGTTCGCGTGGATCACGTCGTTTCTGTTCATGGGCGAGCGGCTCGGGCTGCGGCCCGCGTGCGGCGCGGTGATCATCCTCGCGGGAATCGCCATCACGGAGCTGGTTCCGCAACCGCACGTGCCCACGGCGCATGAGGCGTGACATGAGCGCGGCGCGTTAGTCCGCGGCCACAGAATCCGTCGCGGCACGTGGCCGTCGAGCGCAAATCCCGAAGGTCTGCTCGATGATGTCAGCGGCGCGATTGAGGCCGTCTCTCTTCTGAAATTGGGCCTGGAGTTTACGCGCGGAATCGCGATAGGCCGGATTCTCGAGCACGGTTTGGACCGCGCTGCGCAGTTTGCGGGCAGTCAGCTTTTGTTGCGGGATGACGACTCCGGCGCCGCGCGCCCGCACGCGGGCCGCCACCCCCGGCTGGTCGTTGCCGAGCGGAAGCGCCACCAGCGGCACGCCTTCGGCCAGGGACTCAAGAACCGTATTCAGGCCGGCGTGGGTGATCACGGCGGCGGCGCGCTTGACGATTTCCAACTGAGGAGCGTAGCGAACCAGCAGCGGATCGCCGGAGAGAGAGCCGAGGCGAGCCGGTTCGAGTCCTCCGCCCAGCGAGATGACCAGTTGCACGTTGAGGCCCGCGCAGCCTTCCGCAATGGTCCTGAAGATCGACTCCGCACCATTCTGGAGCGTGCCGAGCGACGCATAGACCAGCGGACGGCCGTCGAGCCGATCCCAGGGAAAGTCCACCTCCGGGCGCTGGTGCGCGTCTACGAAGGGACCGGTGTAGTGGAGAATAGCCGGACG
Organism: Occallatibacter sp.; assembly: GCA_036489245.1. Lineage (GTDB taxonomy): Bacteria > Acidobacteriota > Terriglobia > Terriglobales > Acidobacteriaceae > Telmatobacter. Next base: position 10,995 of record DASXGD010000081.1, read on the forward strand.
GCCGGGCACGTCGAATTCAAGCGCCGCGGGCAATTGAGCGATCTGCGCCAGCTTCGAGAGCACGTCCGTTGATCGCTTGAGAGGCGGCAAGGCCCAGGCGCGCCGCTGATCATTGACCACCTTAAAAATAGGCGCGGCCACTTTCGAGAGCAGGCGGAATCCGAGTTCGTTGCGCAGGCGGCTGAACCAGTCCTGCCCGGCAGCCCACCCAAAACAGAACGGAGGAATGCGGTCATCCTGGATCAGCGGAGGAAACATGGCGATCGACACAAACGGCAGGCCGAGGTACTCGGCGACATTGCCGCCCATATCCGCTTCGTCCACCAGCAGGGCTTCGACTTTGGTTTTCCGAACCGCGTCCGGTCCGTCGCGGAGAATCATGCGGGCGGTGTTCTTCACCCGTTCGACGGTGAAGCGGAAGGTGGCCAGGCCTTTCAGCTGTCCGAGTTGCTCGTCGAGCTTGCGCAGCGTTCCGGGCGGATAGTCTTCGGCTCCAATCCGGCAAAACTCGACACCGGCGGCGCGCACCCGGGCTTCGCAGTCGGCGATCCCGTAGATCACGACCTGGTGGCCGCGGTGCTGCAATGCCCGCGCCAGCGCAGTCATGGGATTGATGTGCCCCGTTCCGGGGAAGCAGAACGCTCCTAGCCTGGCCATCGTAGTTTCCAATCACGTAGAGATTCGAGTCTGTGGGAAGTACGGCGGAAACGAAAAAGCAGATTGCCTGTTTGTGGATTTTGCGGCGAAGCTGTGCAGCGCGCAAGAGAATTCAGGCTCCGCCGGGATCACGGCCACGATTGCCGTATTCCCTGTGCTTCACCGTTAAAATCCGGCGAACAGTGTAAAAGGGGAGAATGCAACAAGAATGCTGTTCCAAACGCCCATTTTGGCTCGTAAAGCATTTGGATTCAATCATGCAATTTCTATAAATCGAAATTAAATGCAAATCTGAAATTTTTTTTTGGGGGGGTGGGAGGGTGCGGACCGGTCACATCCCTGACACTTTGAACGGGACATTCCTGACACTGCAATGAGTTTATGAGGTCGCTCACCATCCGGATGCCCCTGGAAAACAAGGATGTGACACTTCGATTCTCGCATTTGGCGGCGATATATTCTGCAAACCTAACGGTCCCGGCATTCTCCGGGGAGACAGCAGGCGAGCTCAGCAAGAACTCCAGGAATTGGTGCCGCCAATTGCGGATACAGTCGTCGCCATACCAATTCAAGGATGGAGTCGAATCGGATTTCTGGTATGTTTCAATTCGGCTCCCTGTGAGGCCATAAGTCCTACCCATGGATCGCGTTGAGAAAACCGTCTTCCTCAGTTATCGCCGCACCAATTTTCCCTGGGCGCTGGCCATATTCAAGGATCTTACGCAGCACGGCTACGATGTCTTTTTCGACTTCAACGGGATTGCCAGCGGCGATTTCGAGCAGGTGATTCTTGGGAATATCACAGCGCGGGCGCACTTCCTTGTGGTCCTGACGCCTTCCGCCCTGGAGCGGTGCCATGAGCCGGGAGACTGGCTTCGGCGGGAAATCGAAACCGCGCTCGAAAACCGGCGCAACATGGTCCCACTGTTGCTCGAAAACTTCAATTTCGATATGCCCGGTGTCGCAAATCAACTGACTGGCGCGCTAACCGCCCTCAAGAATTACCAGGGCCTGCGGATCCCGCAAGACTATTTTGACGAAGCCATGGAACGTCTCCGGAGTAGATACCTGAACGTTCCACTGACCGCGGTGCTTCATCCGGCCTCCCCATCGGCTCAACAAGCCGCCATCGAACAGAGCCTTGCAGCCGGCCTGGCTCCGGAGGTTACGAAGACGGAACTAACAGCTCAACAGTGGTTCGAGCGAGGGTTTGAAGCCACTGACCCTGACGAAGAGATTCGGATCTATAGTGAGGCGATCCGGCTCAAGCCGGACTTTGCGGATGCATTTTTTAACCGGGGTGGTGCGCGAAAATTAAGCGGCGACCTGGACGGCGCAATCCGCGATTACGATGAAGTGATCCGGCTCGACCCAAAAGCTGGAGATGCCTTTATCAACCGGGGTACTGCACGAAAATTGAGAGGCGACCTGGACGGGGCGATAAGCGACTATAACGAAGCGATCCGGCTCAGGCCGGACGACGGCGGCATACGTAACAACCGGGGTATGGCGCGTTCCGAAAAAGGCGACCTTGACGGGGCGATAAGCGACTATAGCGAAGCTATTCGGCTCAAGCCGAACTTCGCTGATGCATTTTACAGCCGCGGTAACGCGCGTAAAGCAAAGGGTGACGTTGACGGTGCGATACAGGATTATGACGAAGCGATCCGGCTCCAACCAGTTGCGGCAGCGTTCCACAGCCGAGGTGGCGCGCGTATGGGCAAAGGCGACCTGGACGGGGCGATAAGCGACTATAGCGAAGCGATCCGGCTCAAGCCGGACTTCGCTGAGGCCTTCAATGGCAGGGGACAAGCGCGTTACAGCATCATGGACCGTGAGGGAGCGAACCAGGACTACGACCAGGCCATCCGCCTCAAACCGAACTACGCTGAAGCTTTTTACAACCGGGGAAGCGCGCACTTCGATCAATATGAGCTGGAAGAGGCAATCCGGGACTGCACAGAAGCCGTCAGGCTCAAGCCGGACTTTGTCGAAGCCATCACCCTCCGTGGCCGCGCGCGTCAGGAAAATGACGATGGGGACGGCGCAATCATGGACCTCAGCGAAGCCATTCTAATCAAGCCAGATTTCCACGACGCCTTCTACTACCGGGCCCACATCTTCGAACAGAAATCCCTATTTCCCGCCGCGATCGCGGACTACCAGAGATACGTCGAGCTAAAAGGTCCGGAACCGTGGTGCTTAAATAAAATTCGCGATCTGAAGTCTAAGCGGTGAGGCGGAACATCACCGCGTTGGTTCTTTCCTATCGCGGCGCTGGCTCCGCCGAATCGGCCAGCGCATAGGCGAGCACGGCCATCACCGCCGCATTCTCGTTGAGATGTTTGGGATCCACCTTGTCGAACGTATCGGCCGCGGTGTGGTGGTAGTTGAAGTAGAAGCGGTTGTCCTGGACTGGTGCAAAGCTGGGAACGCCCTTCGCGGTCAGGCCGCTGATGTCCTCGCCGGTTTCAGGCGCGGCGATCAGGGTTTCGGCGCCGATTGCATCAAGCACTTCGCCCACGGGACGAAGCCACGGGCCCAGGGCAGACTTCCCGGCGAAATAAACGCCAGTCGGGTGGTCGGCTCCCAGATCGCTCTCAATAGCCCCGATGTGATTGGCAAAGTCGTCCTTGTGGTCGGCCATGTAGGCGGCAGCGCCTTCCGAGCCTTCTTCTTCGCTCATCCAGGCGATCATGCGCACGGTGCGACGGGCGTGAATACCGAGATCGTGGAGCAGGTGAATGGCCTGCATCGACACAACCACGCCCGACCCGTCGTCGATGGCGCCGGTGCCCAGGTCCCACGAATCGAGGTGGCCGGAAACGATGACGACCTGTTCGGGGTGCTCAGTGCCCTTCCAGTCGGCGATCACGTTGTAGCTTTGGGCGTCGGGCAAAGTCTGCGGGGTCAGCGTGAGGTGGAGAGTGACGGGGCCCTCCCCGGCGAGGTTCTTGAGAAGATCTGCATCTTCGGCGGTGATGGCGGCGGCGGGGATTTTTGGAACGTTGGGCGCGTAGTCGGTCTGGCCGGTGTGGGGAAGGCGGTAGTCAGCGCCGCCGACGGAGCGCACCAGCATTGCAACTGCACCGATGGAAGCCGCGGCAGGCGGCCCGAACCCGCGATAAACAACGCCACCGCCGTAGGCGAACAGGCCTCCGCCCTGGGCTGCCAGTTCCTTATCGAATTTATGGTTGAAGAGCAGGATTTTGCCCCTGGCCGCGCCATCAGGCAAGGCGCGAAGCTGGCTCCAGTTATCGACCACAACCACGGGCGCGGTGATTCCTTCAGGCGGGGTGGCCACGCTGCCGCCGAGGGCTGTCAATACGATCTTTTGCGTCGTCCCGGGCGCCTGGCCGGGCCAGGCCACGACCTCCGCGGTTTCGACTCCGCGCACCCAGTGGGGCACGGTGGCTTTTTCGAGCGTCACCTCGGCGCCCAGGGCGCGCATTTCCGCGGCCACGTATTCCACCGCTGCCTGCGCCTGGGGCGAACCGCTCAGGCGCGGACCGATGTTGTCGGTAAGGTGGCGCAATTCGTTCAAGGCGTAGGGATCGGTGGTCGCGGCATCGCGCAGGCGGTTCATCACCGCGAGCTGATCCGGGGTCCAGGCGGACTTGCCACCGGAAATCATGGCCTTGAGGCGATCCGACGGGTTGGGGGGCGCCGCAGCCGCATTCTGGGCCTCAAAGCGCGGGGCTGGCGCCAGCAAGGGTACTAAGAGCGCAAAGGCAAGCAATCGCAGGGTCTTAGGCACGAGATCCATGCCGGATCGTACCATGCGTCCGTGGAACTCTTTGCGCGCATCTACGTCTATACGGGAAGGGAAGGAAAGATGTGCGGCCAGCGTCCATTCCCGGCTGGCGCCGCATTGTGGACATACCTGAAGCGGTTCCCCACACACCGGGATATTCGACTGGCTATACACTGAGGATTGGGACACAGAACCTTCCAGCCGCGAGGCTGGACATCTGACGAGGTCTACAACGACATGAAATTGCTTTTCGAACGGCTACGCACGCGCCGTCTCGCTTCGATGTTCATTCTTCTTGCTACGCTCTCGGCCGGCATTGTGGCCGGTTCGTTTATCGCGCACGGAGTTCGCGGCCAGGAAAAACAGAACGACAGCGCCGACGCCACGCCTCTCAAAGTCGTCAATTCCCCGGTGCCACCCAACGAGTTTGTGAAGATTGCCAAAGCGGTGGGCCCGGCGGTGGTGAACATCAATACCCAGACGCTGCCCAAGCAATCGTCGAACAAGGGCGGCCGTCCCAACCCTCACAGCCGCGTGCAGCCCAATCCTCACAATCCGGGCGGGGATGACGAGGACCAGGGCGGCGGCGACGACCAGGGCCAGGGGAATTTTCAGGACTTCTTTAACCGCTTCTTCGGGGGCCAGGGGCCCGACCAGGGAGACGGCGACGATAATGGAGGCGGAGTCCGCGAGTCGCTCGGCTCGGGCTTCATCGTCGATGCCAAGGGTTACATCATCACCAACAATCACGTGGTGGACAAGGCGGACAAGATCTACGTCAAGCTTTCCACCGATCCCGATACCCAGGACCTGGGCCGTCCGGCGCGCGTGATCGGCACCGACAAGGCAACCGACCTGGCGGTGATCAAGATCGACACCAACACGGCGCTGCCGACGGTGAAGCTGGGCAACTCCGACTCCTCCAACGTGGGTGACTGGGTGGAAGCCATCGGCAGCCCGTTCACGCTGTCGCAGACGGTGACGGCGGGCATCATTTCCGCTAAAAACCGCACCATCGAGCCGGGCGTGGCGGGGCAGTTCCAGCACTTCATTCAGACCGATGCGGCCATCAATCCCGGCAACTCCGGTGGCCCGCTGCTGAACATGAATGGCGAAGTGATCGGGGTCAATACGGCGATCTTCACGCAATCGGCGGGCTACCAGGGCATCGGTTTTGCGATGCCGTCGAACACCGTGGCCGATATCTATAACGACCTGATCAGCCCCGGTCACAAGGTGATCCGCGGCTCGATCGGCATCCAGTTCCGGCAGGGACTTTCAGGTGCGGTCAACCGCGTTTACGGATTCAAGAACGGGGTATTGGTGCAGCAGGTGCAGCCCAGCGGGCCGGCGGACAAGGCGGGCCTGAAGCCGGGCGACATCATCACCACCATCGATGGCCGCCCCATCAAGGACGGCGACGACCTGGTCAACGAAATTGCCAGCCGCAGGCCAGGGTCGAGCATTCGACTTGGTTTCATGCGCGACGGCAAGCCGGAAGACGCCACGGTGACGATCGGAGATCGCGACAAGGTGTTTGCCGATCTCGGCCCGCAGCAGTCCAACGCGGCGCCGGACAGTGCCGTGCAACCGGGCGAAGCCAAGCTGGGCATCGTGGTCCATGATGTTTCGCCGCAAACGGCAACCAAGCTGCACAACCAGGGCGTTGTCATCCAGTCGGTGCGTTCCGGCTCCTTTGCGGACCTGCAGGGGCTTGAGCCGGGCCTGGTCATCATCCGGATCAACAAGCAATCCACGGCCACCAAGGATCAGTTCGACGCGGTGGTCGCCAAGCTCAAACCCGGCGACGACGTGGTCTTCGAAATTCTCGATCCGCGCCGTCCTAACGACGGAATCAATTACATCGGCGGTACTTTGCAGTAAACTGATTTCGGTTCCAGGCGCGGGCGTTCGCGTCTGGAACCCTCCCCAATCCGGGTAGAGCGCGCGAATCCCGGCTGTTTTTGTTTGGTACGACTTCACGGTTTCAGGTACACTTCAAGAACGATCCCTACAATTTGTTGGATTTATGGAGGGACAATCGGCGTGCTTTCATTTAAAGCTGGCTTAGCTATATTCTTTTCCGCGGCGCTGGCAGCCGTACCCGCATTAGCGACGACGTCAACCACGAGCCACAAGGCGACCACGAGCCATGGGCATTCGTCCCATAAAACGGCACCCAAGTCCAAGTCGCACAAACTGCATGGTCAGCAGGTGATCGACTCCAACCGCGCGACCGAAATTCAGGAGGCGCTGATTCGCGAGCACTACCTGACCGGCGCGGCCAGTGGAAGCTGGGATGCAGCGAGTCAGGCGGCGATGCAGAAGTATCAGAGCGACCAGGGTTGGCAGACGAAGCTGACGCCCGACTCGCGGGCGCTGAAAAAGCTTGGACTCGGCCCCGATTACTCCACGGCGATCAATGCCAAGGATTCTTCCTTCGCTGCGCCGGCTCCGGCGAGCAGCATCCCGCCGACTCAAGCGGCCGGGTTTGCGGCGGCTGCGGGCGTGAACCAATAGCGGCTTTGACGGCTCCTGGGATTTGTCGAGAGCGGCCGCCCGCGATGGCGGCCTGTCTTGTTGCGCGGTTCCTTTACTCCGGTCTCATCGCATGGGCCATAACATAGGCCGCGACGGCCTGACCAAGGGCATTGCCGCGTGTGCATGAGATGCGGAAGTGAATTCCGCCAAACACGCGCGCATCGGCAATTTCAGCGGTGACTGCCGAGAAACTGGGGAACGATCGCGTTCCCGGTCGGACATCGGAAGTGGCGGTAACGGGCGTGTCGTCTCCGAAGATACTGGCAAGGATGGCCGCCGCCGATCCGCTCACAGTCGAGTGCCCCGACGGATATTCCGGGTGCGGCGGTGTCCCGCCCTGGACGTCGAGCCAGGGTATCCACGCTGGATCGGGGTCGGTGGCGGGGTTGCCGTCAGCATCGCCTTCGCGGATCGCATTGATCGGCCTCCAGAAGACATACCGGTATTTGGCGTCCCAGCATGCGATGCCGGCGTCTGCCATGGTCACGTGCATCAGGGCGAAAAGATGTGCGTTTTCGGTGAGATTCAAAGACCGTTCAGCCGAGACCTGCGCGGCAATTCTGTCCCAATCGATAAACGCGTTGCCGGCCCAGAAGCGCACCAATTCCGATTGATCGTCAGTGCGCCCGGATCCGTTGTAGACGCCCATCACCTTGATCTCGTTGTAATCGGCGGCGTACTCTGCGCTCGTCAGGGCGTTCGGCGGCGCCGGCCGGAACTGGGACGGCCGCTTGAGCACCCAGGGTGTCAGGCTCGCGTATTGCGGGCCTGCGCCCGGCGCGTTGGCAGTAGGCGTCGGTCTCCAAGCCCCCACCGCCGCAGGCGTGCCGACAATGCCGAGAACACCCTCGAAAGGAGGCGGGGCAGGTGCCGAGCCGTCGCTGAGCCGGTAGGTCCAGACCGCATCGGCTACGGTCTGCCCCCACGTCATACCGTCCTGAATGGATTTCGGACTTTGCCCTGTGAGCGCCGCGATCGACGCGTCACGCTGCGCGGTCAGCGAGCCCGTCATCGCGGGGAAGAACCTGACCAGAATCGCGTACGCGGCCTGAATCGCCGCTGCACTTTTTGAGGCATGTCGCGGCGCGGCCGGCTTGATGACAAGCGGCTGATACTCCGGATCGATCCCGTTGACGGCATCAAATACCGCAGCCGAAACCTCAGACTCGACTCGGGAAGTAGCAAGGGGACTGATTCCGGAGGAGAGGACAGAATTGTTCATGATCGTGATCCAGTCAAGGACCGCATCGGACGCAAATGCCGGGGTGGTGAGCGCGGGTGTAAACAACAGAAGCGTGAGTACGCACGCGCGCACAAACAGTTTGTTACAGAAAGCCGAAGTGAGATTAGACATGTGACCCCCTCTCGCACGTGGAGAGTGCGCGGTAGGCCGACGGGTCGTTGAGCGGTGGGAAGTGGGCTGATCTCGTCGGACGTGAGACAACGAAAACAAGGGGGCCCCTAGTACGGCGCGGAGTCTACAAAGCGGGGTGGGTAATGTCAACGTAAACTTTGCAAAATGATTTGCAGACAAGTCCTCCACGATTCTCGCCTCGTCCAAAGCAACGACCTGCATAAACGACGTGAGGGCCGCCGAAGCGGCCCTCAACTTTTTCACGGATACGTGTTCGCTTAGAAATGCAGCGGCGGCATTCCCTTCTCCAGGAACTCGTAGCGCGGACGCAGCAGGTCGGCACCGGACGTAATCTCGACATTCAGGTGAATCAACGGATAGCTGTCGTCGTTGTACTTGGGCCACGCCGGCATTCCGGCTCCGTTAGGATCGCCGGTCTTGGCGAAGTTGCTCCAGTAGGTCATCATCTGGTCGCTCAGCTTGCGATCCTCGGGGCGCACGTTCCATTCGGGACGCGTGTCGAGGGTGCCAAAGACGTACTCGATATCGTCGGAATGAAACGCGAACGTGCCGGGATGAAATTTGCTGGGTGTCGCGGCGAGTTCGAAATGATAGCGGTAGACGGGTGATTCGCCGGTCTTGCGATGCGCTTCGAGCCACCGCCAGGTGCCAAGAGCGATGAACTGGTCGCTGCCAAAATCGATTGCGGAGCGCAAAGCCTGGGCATCGTCGGCGCCGGGATAAAGCTTGAGGAATTCGTCGGCGCGATCCTTGAACAGCTTGCTCGCGTTTTCCTTCCACTGATCGGCGGTCATGCCGTGCATGGCGAAGAAGTTCCCTTCATCGGCGTTCCATCCCGCCAGCAGCGGAACATGAGCCTGTTTGCCGGCTGCGTAGGTATCATCCACGGGTTCGACCAGCAACTTTCCGTCGACATCGGGTGGGAAACTCGTGCCCTGCTTGTTTTTCACGGCGTCCAGAATGGCCTGGGTCGGCATGGCGCGCAGTTGCGCGAGCGAAGTGGCTCCGGTGGAAGCTACCCACTCGGCATCCTTGGTCTCGCGCTCGGCCAGAGAGTCATAGTTGAGCGCACCGCGGCCGATTGCGCCGCCGCTCTCGCCGATGGCCTTGTGGAACAGGCCAATCGCCATGGGCGATGCCATGAGTGTACTTACGGCAAACGAGCCCGCGCTTTCGCCAAAGATGGTTACATTGCCAGGATCGCCGCCGAACCCCTTGATGTTGGCCTTGACCCACTGCAGGGCGGCAATCATATCCATCAGACCGTAGTTCCCTGCCGCTCCGTTGGCTTCCTTGGCGAGATCGGAGGTGGCCAGAAAGCCGAACACACCAAGCCGGTAGTTGATGGTGACAAGGACCACGCCTTTCAGGGGCAGAAAGTCTCCGTTGTGGCGCGGTTCATTGCTGGCGCCTCCCGAGAAGCCGCCGCCGTGGATCCAGAACATCACCGCGAGCTTGCTCTTGTCGGTGGCGTCGGCGGGCGCGTAGATATTCAGGAAAAGGCAATCCTCGCTGGCGCCGTTATCCTCGAATACCATGTCCTCGAAGACGCGGCCCTGGGCGCAGTGCGCGCCATACTTGGTAGCGTCCAGCTCGTCCTTCCATTTGGCCGCGGGCAGCGGCGCTTTCCAGCGCAGGTCGCCTACCGGCGGAGCCGCATAGGGCAATCCGAGAAACGCTTTCACCTTGCCATCATTGATGGTTTTCCCGTGGACTTTGCCCTGTTCAGTCTTGACGGTCAGTGGGTCGGCTTGAGCGAAATGTGCAAGGCCGAACACAAGTCCCGCTGCCAGGGCGAAAATTCCCTGAACTCGTAGCATCAGTAATTCCTCCGGAGATACGTTATCAGGACGGGCCGCAGGCGGGAGGAGTTTCAGGTATCACAGCGGTGACAAGTTAATGCGGTCGCAGAACGAGCACGGCTTTTTCCGGATCCTTCTCGAATTCCGTGATTCGGATGGATTCACTCCGAATCAATGCCTCGGCCGTCGCAGCAGGATAGTCACAGCTTTTCAGCCAAATCACTTTGGGAGGGGGTCCCAATGTAATTGCCAACTCAT
>DASXGD010000135.1:0-4296 GCA_036489245.1 Occallatibacter sp.
TCCGACGGTCTGGAAGTCGGGCTGGAGACAGGGGTCCTGATCGTTGGTTTCCGGTCAGATACGCTGCTTTTGCCAGTCAATGTATTTCAGCAAGGACAGCCGGAAGGGTCGTTGCTGTAGAGCAAACTTCACCCCCTAAGCCCGGAGATTGGTTTCACGGCGTTGCTTCCAGCGTCTTTAACCAATCCGGAGCGTCGGGGGGAGTGGATTTGGAAGCAGTCGTACCGGGAGAGTTCCTTGCCTGTCTCTGACTCCGCTACCCGCCCTGACCCGACGATCTGATTCATTGCATCATGCGAGCAATTCAACATCGATGGATGCTGCCGCCGAGATTAACTTCTCATCGAGTGTCGACAGTGGAATGTTATTTTCCATTGCGATGGCCAAATAAGCCGAATCATACACAGAGAGCTTTTTCTGCCGTGCAAGTTCCAGAAGAGCCGCTTCGTCCGTGATGGGCACGGTTTCGATGTTCATCTCCGAGAGTTGCTGCAGGAAATACGTGGTACCCTCGGGCCTGATGCGGCCGCGCCTCTCGTTTACGACGAGGATATTCCGTACCTCGAACCACCAGAGGGAAGGGACCAGGGCGGCTCCATTCGGTGATTCCAGTACACTTTTGGCCCGCTGCGCGGTTTTATGCCACTCATCGGGGAAAGCCCAGGTAAGCGTGACGGACGCATCCAGAACAAATCGCAATGTTCCTCGCTTTATCTGCGGCCCTCATCGCGCGCAGAAAGAATCTCTTCCAGGCTTACGGGAAGGGTCCGCTTCCGCAACTCGTTGATGTTTGCAAAGGCGCGCTTTGCACGAACATGCGGTGGCTCCTGGCGCGGAGAGATTACCGCGATCTCCTTTCCGCGCCGAGTGATAGTGATGCTTTCTCCCTGCTCCACATCGTCGAGGATGCGCAGGAATTGTGCTTTAGCTTCAGAGGCTTGAATTGTTCGCATAGAAAGTGACCAGTCAATTGACTAGTTAGAGTTTACCACGATCTGCTGCGGCCCGATGATGATGAGTCGATTCGCTGTTATGCGCTAATACCCGTTAGCCACCAGCCAGGCCTCGGTCAGGTCGAAAGCTGGCTTTTCCTGCTCCTGCATCTGGGAGTAGGCCAGCTTCACCAGTACATCGGCTTCCACGTTGAGGGGTGCGCCGGGAGCGAGCGTGTGCAGGTTTGTCCGCCAGTAGGTGAGGGGCAGTATGGCGATGGTTATTTCCTCGCCGTCCCAATCCGCGATCGTCAGACTGATACCCTCGATCGCCACCGATCCCTTGGGCACCATCCACTGGCGGACATTTTCGGGCACACGCACCTTGAGGGTCCAGTCCGTGGTTCGCTCGTCGAAAGCCGGATCAGTTCGGAGGATCACCGGCTCGAGAGAGGCGAGCCTTCCTGTCGCGTCCACATGCCCCTGCACCACGTGGCCGCCCAGGGGGCTGCCGGCCGCCGTGGGCAGCTCCAGGTTGACCTTGGATCCCGGCGCCAGGGAGCCCAGCGAGGTGCGGTCGAGGGTCTCGCGGGCCAGATCGGCATGGAACAGCGTCGGGTTCACATCGAGTGCGGTCAGGCACACTCCGGACACGCTCAGCGAATCGCCTTCGCGCAGTTGCCCCGCGATTCCCGGAGCCTCCACGGTCAATCGGCGCACGCCGCCCGTGTCCTCAAGGCTGACCAGCGTTCCGGTCTGGTCGATGATGCCGGTGAACATGGATTTATTCTAAGTCCCGTTGCTCAACCCCCGAACCAGCCGCCCAGCGGATCCGATGGGCCTGTTCTCTCCGCCTGGCGCGATGCCTGTTATGATTGCGCCGTTTGGCAGCACGATTCTCGGAGGTACGCCTTGCGAGTTGGTTTGATGAGCCGCGAATATCCGCCCGATGTGTATGGGGGAGCGGGAGTTCACGTTGAATACCTGAGCCGGGAGCTGGCCAAGAAGATCGAAGTGGAAGTGCATTGCTGGGGCGATCAGCAGATCGACCAGGGCAACCTGCATGTGCGCGGGAGTTGTCCGTGGTCGGCCATCACCAAGGGCACCCACGAGAAATTCAAAACCGCGCTCGAAACCCTGAGCCTGAACCTGGCCCAGATGGTGATGCTGGAGCGGATCGACATTGTGCACACCCACACCTGGTACGTGTCGATGGCTGGGTTTCTGGCTAAGACCCTGTTCGATGTGCCGTTCGTTCTCACCACCCACAGCCTGGAGCCCTTGCGCGCGTGGAAGGCCGAACAGCTGGGCAGCGGCTACCGCATGAGCTCGTGGATCGAGCGCACCGCCATCCACGATGCCGATGCCATCATCGCCGTGTCCAAGGGTACGCGCGACGACATCCTCAAGGCCTATCCGGAAGTCGATCCCGGACTCATTCACGTGATCTACAACGGCATCGACCTGGAACAGTACCAGAAGGTGCGCGACGACAGCGCGCTGCTGAAGTACGGGGTGGACCCAACCTTGCCCTACGTCCTGTTTGTGGGGCGGATCACGCGCCAGAAGGGCGTCACCCACCTGGTGGACGCGATCAGCTACATGCCGAAGGATATCCAGGTGGTGCTGTGCGCCGGTGCGCCCGACACGCCGGAGATCGCGGCAGAGATGCGGGCCAAGGTGGAAGCGGTGAAACCTGTCAATCCGCACGTGGTATGGATCGAGAAGATGGTCACGCGGCCTGAGGCGATCCAGCTTTACAGCCACTGTCGCGTCTTCTGCTGCCCGTCGGTGTATGAGCCGTTCGGCATCATCAACCTGGAAGCGATGGCATGCGAGGCTCCGGTGGTGGCCAGCGCCACGGGCGGGATCCTCGAAGTGGTGGTCGATCGCGAGACGGGATACCTGGTTCACTTCGATCAGGACCCGGTGACCAAGTTTCCGGCCGATCCGGAGAAGTTCTCGCGCGATCTTGCCGCCCGGATCAGCGAATTGATGGCCGATCCCGACAAAGCGCGCCGGTTCGGATTAGCCGGGCGCCAGCGCGTCGAGCAGAAGTTTGCCTGGTCGGCGATTGCCGACCAGACAATCGATCTCTACCGCAAGCTCATCGAAGCCCACGCGCAAAAAAGCAAAGAGATTTGAGCACTACACCGGCGGCCAGGGGTCCCGGAGCAGTGAGCAGAGACCCAGGTCGTTTTCGTAGCGCTCCACCTCCACCTGCGCCATGCGAATCGCGCTGTGCATGCCGCGGAATGCGGGAACGGCGTCGGAGCCCATGATCTGGGGCGAGACAAAGAGGTGAACGCGATCCACCAGGCCCGCGGCCAGCATGGCCGTATTCAGGCGGGTGCCGGTTTCGGTGAGCAAGGTGAGAATGCCTTCCTGCCCGAGTTTGTCGAGGACTTTGCCGAGGGGGACGCGCCCGGCTTCCGCGGGCAGTACTTCCACGCGCACGCCGCGATAGGTCAATTGGGCGATGCGGTTCTCATCTTTGCTCACGGTAAAGATCACGACATCGCTGTTTGCCGTGTTGACGATCTTGGAATCGAGCGGCATCCGCAAACCCGAATCCAGAACCACGCGCAGCAGAGGGCGGCGACGGCGCAGGCCGCTGCGATCCGTGAGCATGGGATCGTCGGCGACCACCGTGTCGACGCCTGTCATGGCAGCGTCGGCCTGCCAGCGAAGCGGCTGCACGGCGCTTCGCGCCGCTTCGCAGGTAATCCAGTAAGGCTCGCGGCGCGTGTGCTGGCCCAGGGGCGGGGCGATGCGCCCATCCAGCGTCATGGCCACCTTCATCAGCACCAGTGGACGCGTGTGCTGGATCCAGCGCGCGAAACCTTCGTTGATGCGGCGGGCTTCGGCCTGGCAGACGCCGATGGTCACTTCAATGCCGGCGGCGCGCAGACGGTCTGCCCCGTGGCCGGCGACGTTGGGGTTGGGATCGACAGTTGCCGCGACGACCCGCTTGAGGCCGGCGGCAATGAGCGCTTCGGAACAGGGACCGGTGCGGCCCGTGTGATTGCAGGGTTCGAGGGTGACATAGGCGGAGCCGCCCCGGAGGCGTTCTTTAGCGTGCTGCTCGGCGATGCGGAGCGCGATGATTTCAGCGTGATCGAGCAGATCGTATTCATGCCAGCCCTCCCCGACCACCTGGCCGGCACGATCCAGAATCACGCACCCCACAGCAGGATTGGGGGACGTGACGGCGATGCCGCGGCGGGCAAGCTCGAGGGCGCGCTGCATCCAGTAGGTGTCTTGGTCGTTGGCGTTCATGGCGGGCATGCGATTCCGAGGGAATCAGTGTACGCGATGGGTCCCCGGGACTGAGCGACCCTTCAACGATCGAGTTGGCTGGTCA
>DASXGD010000219.1:0-3730 GCA_036489245.1 Occallatibacter sp.
GCCGCGGCTTCGCCATGAAAGCCCGCGGTAATGGTCCGGGCCAGCTTCTTCTTGACTTCCATGGGATGCCGCACGCCGGCGGCAACCTCGGCCCGGAGGTCGTCCACCTCCGACTGGCGGAGGTCGGTGAGAAAGATCCAGTACTTCCACATCAGCTCATCGGAGACGGACATCAGCTTTCCGTACATCTCGGCCGGCGGTTCGTTGATGCCGATCGCGTTGTTCAGCGACTTGGACATCTTCTGCACGCCGTCCAGCCCCTCGAGAATGGGGGTCATCAGCACGATCTGCGGCTTCTGGCCGTAATGCCGCTGCAGCTCGCGGCCGCACATCAGGTTGAACTTCTGATCGGTGCCGCCCAACTCCACATCGCATTCGAGGGCCACCGAGTCATATCCCTGCATCACCGGGTAGAGCATTTCGTGCAGACTGATGGGCTGCTCGGCCTGGAAGCGCTTGTGAAACTCGTCGCGCTCCAGCATCTGCGAGACCGTGAAGTGCGACGTCAACCGAATGGTGGCTTCGTACCCCAGCTTTCCCAGCCACTCGGAGTTGTAGCGCACCTCGGTCGCGTGCTCGTCGAGAATCTTGAACACCTGCTGCTTGTAGGTCTGGGCGTTGGCGTCGATCTGCTCGCGCGTAAGCGGCTTTCGGGTAACATTGCGGCCCGTCGGGTCGCCGATGAGCGAGGTGAAATCGCCCACCAGAAATATGACCTGGTGGCCGAGCTGCTGGAAGTGCCGCAGCTTGCGCATCAGGACCGTGTGGCCGAGGTGCAGGTCGGGAGCCGTGGGATCGAATCCGGCCTTCACGCGCAGCGGGCGCCCGGTTTTGCGGCTGTCTTCAAGGCGCTCGCGGAGGTCGCTTTCGCGGATAATCTCCGCCGCGCCCTTGTGGAGCAAATCCATCTGCTCATCCACTGACAAAAAGTCACTCATGCCGTGTTCCAGTATAAATTCGCGGGGACAGGCATCTTGTGCGCAGGTGCGAAACCCGCCCTTCTCCGCCCGAAACTGTAGGATGGTGCGATGAGTTACGGCTTCTTCCGGGGATTCGTCTTGTTGCTCGGTTGTATGTTGCTTGCACCCGCTCTGGAGAGCGATGCCCCCATAGTGCCCACCCCAATCTGGATGGCGCTGGTCGACGCGATGGCGAAAAAGACGCTGGAGCGGCCGGTCCTGGGTATCTCCATCGCGCTCGCAAACAATGATCGAGTCGTGTTCGCGCGCGGCTACGGTTTCGCCGATGTCGCCCGTTCCGTTCCAGTCACGAGCGAAACGGTGTTCCATATTGTGTCCATCTCGAAGAACATCGAGGCCGGCGTGCTGCTGCAACTCGCCGAACAGGGCAAGCTCAACCTCGACGATGACGTCACCCGTTCTATCCCGGATGCGCCGGTGCACGGGAAGCACGTCACTGTGCGCCAATTGTTGAATCACACCTCGGGCATTCCCAGTTACACGTCGCTCCCCGACGCTGAAAAGAACGAGCAGCTCGACCTTTCCCATGAACAGGTTCTCGACCTCATCCGGAACGCGCCGCCGGACTTCGATCCCGGCACCGCCTGGCGATATAGCAACTCCGGCTTCTATCTCGCCGGTATGATCGCCGAGAATGTTGCGCACCAGCCCTACGCCGCGTTGTTGCACGACCGCATTTTCACACCCCTGCAGATGCAGTCCTCGAGCCTGTGCGATGCAAGCACCCCGGTCCCCAACCTGGCGTCCGGTTCCGAGGTGGGCAACGGAAAGCTGATGCCGGCGGCCAGGATGAGCTGGAAGCTTCCCTTTGCTGGCGGCGGTGTCTGTTCTACTGCGTCCGACCTGCTCAAGTGGCAGATGGCGCTGAACAAAGACAGGGTGGTTTCAAAACGCTCCCTGGCGGCGATGAGAACCGCCACGCTGCTGGCCGACGGCGCCAGCATTGATTACGGCCTCGGGACGCGCATCGGCCACCTGGAGGGTCATCCGGTCTTCGGAGCGACGGGAAGTGGCGGAGGATTCAGCACCGCACTCGAAACATTTCCCGACGACAAGTTGTCGATTGCCGTCCTCATCAACACCGATTCTGATGGCGCATCCACAGAGCTGGCTGGTGCGATCGCACGCTCGGTGCTGGGGCTCGCCGATATTGTTCTACGCGATATCCCTCCACTCGACGCGGAACTAGCGTGTATTCCCGGCGTTTACGACTCCAACGAAGGCGCGGTCGAAGTGTTCAAGGAGGGCGGCAAGCTGCATTTCCGGATTCCAGCTCAGGGGGCGAGCGGAAACATCATGCGCCAGGGAAGGTTCAGCTACGCAATCGACGAGAACCGACGGGTGCACTTTCTTTGTGATCCCGGACATTCGCGATGGGCGCAGATCTATTCGGGCGGCCTCATGGTCGACGCGAAACGGGCGCCACCCACGCCGTGACGCGAACGACGGTTGTCTGTGCTCGATTTACGGATTTCAAATTTTGGCAACCACTTGGCGGAACCTTCATCCAACGCGCAGGAGAACTTCCCCCATGCCTTCAGTAACTGGCCGTGCAGTGCAGGTGTCCGCCGCCGGCGGAGACTTCAAGGTTGTCCAACGCGAATTCCCCGAGCCGGGTCCGGGGCACGTTCGTATCCGAATCCAGGCCTGCGGTGTTTGCCACAGCGATTCGCTCACCAAGCTGGGCATTTGGCCCGGCATTCAATATCCGCGTGTTCCCGGCCACGAGATTGCCGGGGTGCTGGACGCGGTTGCAGCGGATGTCCCGGTCTTCAAGGTTGGCCAGCGGGTCGGTCTGGGCTGGCACGGCGGCCACTGCAACTACTGTCATCCCTGCCGCCGCGGCGACTTCGTGCTTTGTGAAAACCAGCAGATCTCGGGTATCGACTACGACGGCGGCTACGCCGACTACGTTGTCGCGCCCGCCAACGCCATCGCCCTGATCCCTGACGACCTCGGCAACGTCGACGCCGCGCCGCTGCTTTGCGCCGGGATCACCACCTTCAATGCCCTGCGCAACAGCGGAGCGCGAGCTGGCGACACAGTCGTGATCCTCGGGATCGGCGGCCTGGGCCATCTGGCCGTGCAATACGCGGCCAAGAGCGGCTATCGTACCGTAGCGGTCGCGCGCGGACAGGACAAGGGCCCGCTGGCGAAACAACTCGGCGCGCACATCTACATCGACAGCACCACTCAGGACCCGGCCAAAGAATTGCAAAAGGTGGGCGGCGCGCAGATCATTCTCTCCACCCTGACCAGCGCCAAGGCGCTTGAATGGGCGCTGGACGGCCTCGCTCCCGCGGGCAAGCTGATTGTCGTCGGCGCACCGGAGGACGGGCCCATTGTCGTCAACGCCCTGCCTCTGCTGCTGGGCCGGCGCACGGTTGCGGGATGGCCTTCCGGAACCGGAATGGATTCCGAAGACACGCTCAATTTCAGCGCGCTGACCGGCGTCAAGCCGATGACCGAGGTTTACCCGCTGGAAAAGGCTGCCGAGGCGTACGAGCGAATGGCGAGCGGCAAAGCGCGCTTCCGCGTGGTGGTCACCACAGGCGCGTAGGCAGTTTCCCGAGCTTCACTAGCCCTTGCGACTGGCCTGTTTGCCGTGCCCGGCGGACAGGCCGGTTGGGAGACGGGCGAGTGGATTTGAGCTGGAAGGGTGGACGGCTCAGGATTTGTTCATCAGCCCGCGCAGACGCTTCAACACGTTGGTGGGCACGAGTCCAGTCACGTCGCCGCCGAAGCTGACC
>DASXGD010000256.1:0-1810 GCA_036489245.1 Occallatibacter sp.
TACGCCTGAACTGTCATCCTGAGCAGTTTGGCGCACAAGGCGCCAAACGTCGTCGAAGGACCTGTGGTTCTGGTCCAGAATCTCCCGGAACGCCCCGCCGCCTTCTCCCGTATTTCTTATCAATCTGATTAAGAATCTGACGATCGGGGCGTCATCCCTATGAAGAACCAGGAGCGTGGACCCGTGAGCGCCGCCGCCGCAACCCTTCCATTTACCGCCACCAGCGACCGGCTCTCCCAGTTGTTCGCCGAACACCATCGCCGCGTTCTGCTCGCTGCGTATCGCATTACCGGGAGCATGGCCGATGCCGAGGACGTCGCGCAGACCGTCTTTCTGCGCCTCGGCCATGGCGAAAGCCTCGAGCCGAAACCGGACATGAAGAATGCCGCCAGTTACCTGTATCGCGCGGCCATCAACGGCGCTCTCGACCTTCTCCGCCGACGGAAGACAGCGGCTGCCGAACCCATCGAAGCCGCCGCGGCTATCGCGTCCGCCGCGCCGGGCGATTCGCCGGAAGCAGAAATCTCCAGCCGGCAACTTGCCCAGCTCCTGCGCCGGGCCATCAGCGAACTGTCCCCGCGCGCGGCGGAAATGTTCACGCTGCGCTACGTGGAAGAGCTGGGCAACCGCGAAATCGCCGCCCTGATGGGCACGTCGCAGGCGGTCGTCGCAGTCACGCTCCATCAATCACGATCCAGGCTGAAAAAGAGGCTCACAGAGCTCGAACGGGGGAACCGATGAAACGCCACGAAGAAGAATTGCTGAACCGCGCACTTGAGTCAGTACGCACCGATGCGCCCGATCCCGAAGCCATACGTGCTTCCGCAGCCAGGATTTCTGATCGCCTGGGCATCGCGATGAAGGAGGATGTGGCCCTCCATCCGATCCGCAGCTGCAACGACATACGGGAATTGCTGGACGCGTATCGCCGGGGCGCACTCCCCGAGGCTCGCTCCCTGCTGGTCAAGGCTCATTTGAGCGACTGCGGCGCCTGCCTGCGTTATTTCCGCCAGGGCGAGCGGGCCGCCAGGTTGGATTGGTCGGCGCCGAGCGCGCGCCCCACCATTGTCCGTCGTCCCCAGACACTGCGTTGGGCACTGGCTTTTTCCTTCGTTCTCGTGCTGAGCGCAGTCTTCGTTTACAAGGCATACTGGCAGGTGCCGCCGGGGGTTCGCGCTGAAGTGCAGTCGATCGACGGCTCGGCCTGGCTGATTTCTCCCTCCGGCGACCAAAAGCTCTCGCCCGGCTCGACCCTGCGCGAGGGAGACCGCCTGCGCACCAACGGCGCATCCCATGCCGTTCTTCGCCTCTCCGACGGGTCCACTGTCGACATCAACGAGCGGACGGCCCTCGAAGTAGGCGCCCGCGGCCGCGACATGACCGTGGCACTCGATGGAGGGAACGTCATCGTCCAGGCCGCCAAACGCACCTCCGGCCACCTGTATGTAAGAACTCCCGATTGCCGCGTTGCCGTCACCGGGACCGTGTTCTCGGTCAATTCGGGCATCAAGGGCTCGCGGGTCGCCGTCCTCCAGGGAGCGGTGCAGGTTTCGCACTCCGGCATCCAGACCATGCTCCATCCCGGCGATCAGATGGCGACCAGCGACAACCTGGCGCCGGCGCCCCTCGAACAGCAATTCTCCTGGAGCCCCGATCAGCAGAAGTTCGCCGGGCTTCTGGCGGAGTTGGCCATGGTCGAGCATCGCATCGGCCAGATTCCCTTCCCCCAGCCGCGCTACTCGAGCGATCTGCTGCCGCGCGTGCCCGCGGATACGCTGCTCTACATCAGCATTCCCAATCTCGGTGAATT
>DASXGD010000297.1:0-12466 GCA_036489245.1 Occallatibacter sp.
CCCCAGGGGCTAAAGCCCGTACCATTTGCCAATCGAAAGAGACCCAAGGCTGAAGCCTTGGGCTACCTAGAAGCAAAGACAATTTGTCCGCAGATATGACAGAGCCGGCTCTCATTGCTTTCCTCCAGTGGGCGGGAGGACGGTTTGGTAGGCGGCGTAGACGTGGTCGAAGACGGCGTTCCAGCTGCAGCTCAAGGCGTATTCGCGGGCGTTCAGGCGCATGGTGTTGAGGAGGACGCGGTCGCGGTCGAGGGTGGCGATGGCGGCGGCGAAGTCCTGGTCGGTGGCGATGAAGCCGGTCTCGCCGGGGCGGACGATGTATTTTGGGCCGCCGTTGGGGGTGACGATGGCGGGGACGCCGCTGGCGAGGGCCTCGAGGACTACGTTGCCGAAGGTGTCAGTGTGGGAGGGGAACACGAAAAGATCCATGTTGGCGTAGGAGGCGGAGAGCGCCTCCCCACGCAAGACCCCGGTAAACTCCGCGCGGTGCAGCCGTTCGCGAAGCCAGGGCTCCTCGGCGCCATGCCCCACGATGAGGAAATGGAAACTGCGGTGCCCGCGCTGTTCCAGTTGTTCCTGCACGCGCGCCAGCAGGGCCACGTTTTTTTCCACCGAGAGGCGCCCCACAAAGCCGAGGACCTGGTCGCGGTCATCGCCGGGGCGGTTGCGTTTTGAGGGATGAAAGAGCTCGGCGTCGACGCCGCGGGGCATCAGGTGGCAGGGCCGGCCGGTCAGTTTTTCCAACTGCCGGCAGAGTTCGAGGTTGGGCGCGAAAAGCACCCGGGCGTTGCTGTAAAACGCCGCGGCAGCCATCATGGCCAGGTCTTCGATCGTATGGGCGGCGCCTTCCGCGTGGGCCGGTGGGAGATAGCGAAGAAACCACCCGGAGCGACGCGCGGCGTATTCGTGGACATTGGTGTGCCAGCTGGCGGCGAGAGGCAGGCCCAGATTGTACGCCAGGCCCGCACCGAGGATACCGACTTCGCTGGGCCCCGTGATGTGCACCAGGTCGGGCCTGAACCGGTCCAGAGTCTCCTGGATCAGGGGAACGTGGCGCAGAAAGGCGGGGTCAAAGCGAAGATCCTTTTCGAGAGCAAAGGACAGCACTCCGCGGGGCAGCTCCAGGGTCCAGACATTTCCGTCTTCGATCAGGGCCTGGGTTCGATCGCCGGCGCGCACGCACAGAAAGGGCAGATCGCGCCGGCGCGCAAAGGCTTCGAAATGGCGGCTGGTGTGGGCGACCCCGTTCACTTCATGGAACGAGTCGGGGAAATAGGCCACGCGGGGCGAGGAATCGGTCATAGGGCGAGAGCGGGGTTAGCGGAGCTGGCGGGGTTAGCGGGGTTAGCGGTGTTAGCGGGGCTGGCGTTCGCGCGCTCGCTCAGATTTGATCTAATCGTGCCGCGCCAAAAAAGCGACTCCAAAAGCGACTTCATGAGAGCAGGACCAAGGGCACATCATTCAGCTGCCGTGAAATTCAATCCCAGGAATTGACAACGCACGCACCGGACCACGACTGGCTCCGCCATCTGCCCTAACCCCGCGAACTCCGCTAGCTCCGCTAACCCGGCTACGCCAATCCTTCCGTCTCACCCATCGCCAGCCGCATGTCGCGCGACTCGCTCCAGGCGAGACGCAGTCCGCTCGAAACCGGGCGCCGCCCGAGCATCTTCACCATGGCCAGGACAGCCGTCATCTGCCAGGGCGCGGAACCGGTCGGCCACATCTGGCACAGGGGCGTATCCACGCCCTTGACGTCGGGGTGATACACCCGCTCATCCCAGGTGCGCGATCCCTGCGGAAACTCGGGGTAGTCGCGGATCGCATCGAGGGTTGACTGCAGAATCCGGTGCTTCCAGGGTTCTGCGTACTGGGGCATGAACAGGATCCGGCTGCGTTTTTCGCGACGGATCTCGTGCACGAAGTCGGTAAAGCAGGTGGCGTTGGTGAGGTTGATATTGGCGTTGGGTTCAACCCCGTGGCGGTCGCCGCCGGAGATCAGCAGCATGTCCCACTGCTCCGCCAGCGCGCGCACCGAACGGTTCTCTTCCCAGTGGCGAAGCCCGTTGAGTTCCAGCGCGTGGAGGAACTGGCCGTTTTGTTGCAGGAACTGGTTCACCAGAAAATGGTGCTTCTGTTCCCCAACCGTGAAGAGGTCCCACAAGGGGTGGTTGAAGACGATGAGAACGTTGGGCTCGGCGTGCAACGCGGCCAGAATGTTGGTGAGACGGTCGTCGCCCGGATGAGCGGTGAATTCCTCGAGGGTTGCCATCCACTGCTGGGCCTTGGCGCTGGGCAGGTTATGAATGCCGAGGTGAAAATCCTGCACTCCCCCATAGGGAGCGCTCCACTCCACGGAAACCGGGATCTGCCGCGCACTGGGAACGGTGCGCAGAAGCATCGGAGCCTTGATGTTGTCGTGGTCCGTGATGGAGACCATGGGAGATACATCGAGCTTCTCGATCTGCGCGGTTTCGAGATCGAATGCCAGCTTGGGAGTCAGCGGCGGGGTCCAATAGGCGGCCGCATAGTCAACCCGGACTCCATATTTTGCCTCCGACAGTCGCTCGAAACGCGCCAGAAACGGGCGCAGGAAGGAAAGCTGGCTGCCCATGTTGGCGATGAAGCTGAGGGTTTCCTTGGATTGATTCGTGTGGCTGTGCAAGGAAACACCGGAACGAAAGCCTTGCGCCGCGCCCTGATCACACCACAGGTACGAGATGGTCGATTTGGCCATTTCTCCCCCTTCTGAGCCCGATTGACATTGATTCTTTCGCCTGATTGTCGTACGACCGTCGTAAATGCCAAGTGAACAGGGCACGAATCGTCCTTCAATTTTCCACAGGTATCAAGCCTGTCAACCGGGGAATTGCCGGTACCCAGAAAATGGCGGAGATACCCCGTTTCCACTGGAGTTACGGAACGAAAAAATACACGCAACGAGCGGAGGCCTCTCTAGTCCAGACTATCACCGGCCGGCATAATCTGATTCACAATTTGTTCAGGTACAAGGGGTTGGACCGCCCTATTTGCGGGTTTTGTCAAGTTCGGGGCCGAGAAAATCCTCGACGGTGACACCCGCCATCAGTTCGGGCTCGGGGCCGGGCGCGGCCGACTCCGCACGCCTGGCGGCGGCTCCTTCGGGGGTGAGGTAATTCTCGGTGAGTCCCTTCTTTAGCAATTCAAAGGCCTCTTCCGGCGTGTCGGCATACTGAAACAGTTCCATGTCCTTGGGCGAAATTGCCCCGGTGTCGACAAGAGCCCGGAAGTTGATGACCTTTCTCCAATAATCGGAGCCGTAGATGAGGACCGTGATCTTTTTGGCCAGTTTCTGGGTCTGGGTAAGGGTGAGGATTTCGAACATCTCGTCGAGGGTGCCAAACCCGCCTGGGAAAACGACCAGCGCTTTGGACAGGTAAGCGAACCACAACTTGCGCATGAAGAAGTAATGGAACTCGAAGTTGAGCGAGGGGGTGATGTAGGGATTGGGCGACTGCTCGAAGGGCAGGCGGATGTTGAGCCCGATGGTCTTGCCCCCTGCTTCATGAGCTCCGCGATTGGCGGCTTCCATGATGCCCGGCCCGCCTCCGGAGGTCACGACGAACCGGTGGCGGCGGGACGGAATACTTGTGGCCCAACCGGTGAGCATGTGAGCCAGGCGCCGGGCATCTTCATAGTAGCGGGCCATTTCTACGGCCGCCACGGCCCGTTTGCGCTGCAGGTTGGTGGCCGTGCCTTCGACAATCTGGGGAATGCTGGCGGGCTGCTCCTCGCTGGGGGCGGGACGGCTCGAACCTGTGTTGTCGAGCAGTTCCAGGGCATGGTCGGCCTCCTCGCGGCCCCGGAACCGGGCCGAGCCGAAAAACACCACCGTGTCCTGAATCTGTTCCTTGCGAAAGCGGGCGAGCGGCTCGCCATACTCGGCCACGATACGAATCAGGCGGCCTTCGGAGCTGTTGAGGAAGGCGGAATTTTCGTAGGCCAGGGGGGCGCGGTGCAACGGGGGCGGAGGGCAGTCGCCTTGCATGTCGGGTGCCGGAGGCTGGCCGCCTGGGCCCGATCCGTGATCGCCGGAAAGTTGGCCCGCGTTCCCTCGTCCCTCGTCTTTCATGTTCTACCCGTCCCGATGACGGACCGCGTCGCGGAACGCAATCCAGAGATTCAATAATCCCAGACCCGATATGAGTCCCCGGACCGCGCCATTGGCCGCGTAGATGGCCAGGTTGGGGAAGCGCATAAAGAGGGGATTCTGGTCCCAGAACATGTGAGACCACGGAGCATAGCACACCGCCAGTCCGATATACATGCGGAGAAGCACGCGCAGAAACAGTTCACCGCGTTCCAGCCAGCGCGGAATGCGTTGGGGTGTGTGGCGGGCGGAAGAAGGGGGTGGGGGAGAATCTGGCACAGGGTCAGCGACGGCCGCAGGCGCAGGAGCCGGGCTCGCAGTCAGGGAAGGCGAAGTCATTTCCGGCTGCTGGGACATTCCTTATTAAACTTGCCATCCCCTATTCCGGCCGCTGTTTGCACTGGTTCATGTGCAAAGTCGTTGCCGGACGCGAGGACGACTTATTGCAACGGTAACACAGAGGAGGCTTGCGGATTTTGGCGTCGGTCGGGGATGAGACGCGGCGTTCGGCCCAGCGGCGGCGGCCGTCGCCGACACAGCAAACGCCAGCACGGTTCGGAGTGCTCCGGCTCGGAATACCTACGGATAAATCCGGTGCAGCGTCCTCGCGAAAGGAATCGTCTCCCGCACGTGATCGAGTCCGCACACCCAGGCCACCACGCGCTCGATGCCCATGCCAAACCCTGCATGCGGCACGCTGCCGTAGCGGCGCAGGTCAAGATACCACTGGAACGCTTCCTTGGGCAGGCCGTGGTGCTCGATACGGGCATTGAGCAGTTCGAAGCTGGACACGCGCTGCGATCCGCCGATCACCTCGCCGTAGCCCTCCGGCGCCAGCACGTCGACGCACAGCGCGAAGTTCGGATCCACCGGATCGGGTTCCATGTAGAACGCCTTCACCGCGGCGGGATAGCGATGCACCATCACAGGGCGATCGAATTGCGAGCTCAGCCAGGTTTCATCCGGCGAGCCGAAGTCGTTGCCATACTCGAAGGGCTGCTCGAGTTCACCCTTGGCGTGGGCCTCGTTCAGCATCTTCACCGCTTCGTCGTAGCGCAGGCGGGGAAAAGGCGGCAGCACCGATTCCAGCTTGTGGGTGTCGCGCCCGATTACGGCCAGTTCGGCGCCGCGATTCTTGAGCACGCTCTGCACGATGTGCGAGATGTAGTTTTCGGCCAGTTCCATCAGGCCGCCGAGATCGCAATAGGCCACCTCCGGCTCGACCATCCAGAATTCCGTGAGATGCCGGCGGGTCTTCGACTTCTCCGCGCGGAACGTCGGTCCGAAACTGTAGACCTTGCCCAGCGCCAGCGCGGTGGACTCGATGTAGAGCTGGCCGGACTGGGTCAGATACGCGGGGTCGCCGAAATAATCCACCGGAAAGAGCGTCGACGTTCCTTCACATGCGGCCGGCGTGAGGATGGGCGGATCGGTGCGGATGAACCCGTTGCTATCGAAGTACTCCGCGGCGGCGCGCATGATCTCCGCCCGGATGCGCAGGATGGCCGACTGGCGCGGCGACCGCACCCACAGATGCCGATGCTCCATCAGGAAATCGACGCCGTGTTCTTTCGGCGTGATCGGGTACGGATCCGACTCCGGTACGCGCTGCACCACCTGCACATCTTCGACGTCCAGCTCGTAGCCCCCGGGCGCCCGCTTGTCGGCGCGCACCTTCCCTGTGACGATGACCGAAGACTCCTGCGTCAGGCCTTTGAGCGTTTCGAATACCACGGCAGGCACGCTCTTCACATGGGCCACGCCCTGCACCGTACCTGTTCCGTCGCGGAAGATGGGAAACAGCAGCTTGCCGCTTTCGCGAGAGTTATAGAGCCATCCTCGAATGGTGACGGACTGGCCTTCGTGCCGGCCCAGAGTGTCGATGGTGGCGACGGGCGCGGCAGCTTTGGGAACTTCGGCGGTTGTTGCGGTCTCTTCGGGCATGACTTTGAACTCTCTTCGACAGCGCGGTTTCCCACCCTAGCGACAAAAACAACGACGTCGCTAGGGTGGGGCACCCAAATCCGAGCCTGACTCGAACCTATTAGGATAACGCGCGCCCGAAAGACGTGCGCGGATTGGCTGCATCCGGCTGCGCTGGTTTATCGTCCTATTCCATATGGCAAATCAGGCAATCGTCCCCAAGCCCGGACAGGCAAGCGTTCCCCATCCCGCGCCCGAGGCGGAGGAAGTGTACCGCCGCTGGATCCAGTTCCTGGACGACGAATTCACCCGCCATCACCATCCCGAGCGCCGTTCCGAGATCGTCCGGGATCAGCTTTACCAGCTCTACCTGGGCCGGCCCCACGGAGGCAAGCTCAACCTGACCCTGACCAGTGAATTGCCGGGCAACGTGCTCACCCTCTCGCTTGATCCGGAGAATGTGACGCTCGAGGCCGGACACTTTGCCGATGTGGACCGGCAGAAATTCAACGAACGCAAGCCGCTGCTCTGGTTCTGGCAAATGTTCGACCGCTCCCCCATCGGCCTGAATCACTGGCTGGGCATGCGCTTCCGGTGCATGCTCGGGCGCCACCTGTTTGCGAAGATGGGCACAGGGGTGAAGATCTATCACGGCGTCGACCTGACCTACGGCTATAACCTCAGCATTGAAGACGGTGTGACGGTCCGGCAGAGGGCGCTGTTGGACGATCGCGGCGGCATCACGATCGGGAAGAATGCGGTGATCGGTTCGTATTCGCGCATCTTCTCGCACATCTATGCGCCGGACAATCTCGACAAGCCAAAGCTGGTGCCCACCGAGATCGGGCCGGGAGCGCGTATCGGCAGCCATGCCATTGTTATGGCCGGGACCAAGGTGGGAGCGAGTGAGATCGTGGGTAGTTTCCCAGCCGACCGGGCGTGACTTCGATCGTGCTGAAGACCATGCCGCAACCGTGCTAACCTGAGGTTTCCATCCAGGGGTGCATGTTGCAGCCAGGTAGCTTCGTCATAGCCGTCTTTGAATTCGTCCTGTTGATCTTTTCGCTCAGCGTGCATGAGTGCGCGCACGCCTGGATGGCGTCCCGCCTGGGCGACCAGACCGCCCGCCTGCAGGGGCGGGTCACCCTCAATCCCATGTACCACGTGGACCCTTTCGGAACGCTTCTCTTTCCGGCCCTCATGATTTTCGGGCCTCTGCTGAGCGGCGGAGCGATGGGCGGATTCCTTTTTGGATGGGCCAAGCCGACGCCCGTCATCACCCGGAACTTCAAGAAGATCGTGCGCGATGACACGATCACGACCTTGGCCGGCCCGGTCTCGAATCTTCTCCTGGCGTTTTTGGGTTTCCTTGGTCTGGCCGTGATCATCCTCGTCCAGGGGCACCTGCCTTCAAGCCAGTCGATGGGAACCAACGTTGAAGCCCTGGGCATCCTCTGCGAATTGGCTATCAACGTCAACCTGGCCCTGTTTTTCTTCAATCTGCTGCCCCTGCCCCCGCTTGACGGCAGCCGCATCCTGCGTCACTTCCTGCCCTATAACGCACTCAACGCCTACGATCGGATGGGCATTTTGAGCTTCGTGCTCATGATCTTTCTGGGCGGCCCGATCGTGCGCTTCCTCATGGGCCCGACCCTGGGGCTGGTGCGCATGGCGCTGAGAAGCCTGTGACCAGGGCGTGATCGCTCCGGAACGTCCCTCCCTGGCCGGTACAATGAAGCGAGCCGTTCCGGTAGTCCGCAATTCGCTCTGAGAGATCTCCGATTTCGACGCCCATCATGACTGACCCTTTGAACTCATCGTCCCGCCCGCGCGTTTTGAGCGGCATGCGTCCCACCGGCAAGCTGCACCTCGGCAATTACATGGGCGCCCTGGCCAACTGGGTCAAGCTGCAGGACGATTACGAGTGCTACTTCTTCATCGCCGACTGGCACGCCCTGACCTCGGATTATGCGGACCCCTCGCAGATCGTGCCCAACATCGTCGACGTGATGCTCGACTACCTGGCTGCCGGGCTCGATCCCGCGCGCAGCGTGCTCTTTCAGCAGAGCAAGGTTCTTCAGCACGCGGAACTTCACCTGCTTCTTTCGATGATCACCCCCCTGGGCTGGCTGGAGCGCGTGCCGACCTACAAGGAACAGCAGGAAAATCTCAGCGGCAAGGATCTGAGCACCTACGGGTTCCTTGGCTATCCGCTGCTTCAATCCGCCGACATCCTCATTTATCAGCCCCAGTTCGTGCCGGTTGGGCAGGACCAGGCCGCGCACGTTGAACTCACGCGGGAAGTGGCCCGCCGCTTCAACCAGTTCTATAAGCTCGCAGAAACCGGCAAGCCGGACGGCTGCGAGGTGCTGCCTGAGCCAAAGGTTCTGCTGACTCCCTCTGCCAAGTTACCCGGGACCGACGGGCGGAAGATGTCCAAAAGTTACGGCAACACGATCCTGATGACCGACCCGGAGCCGGTGGTCCGCAAGAAACTGAAGACCATGGTCACCGACCCCGCCCGTGTGCGCCGCACCGATCCGGGCGACCCCGACAAGTGCCCTGTAGGCGACCTGCACAAAGTGTTCTCAACGCCCGAGACTCTGGCCAGGGTCTATGAAGGGTGCCGCTCCGCGGGGATCGGCTGCATCGAATGCAAGAGCTGGGCCGCCGACGCCCTGGTGCAGGTGCTGAATCCAATCCAGGAGCGGCGCGCCCGTTATACCGAATCCGACGCGATGGAAATTTTGGAAGAAGGATCGAATCGAGCCCGTGCCCGGGCGGAACAGACCATGGTCGAAGTGCGCGCCGCCATGCAATTGACACCGTAGGAACGCAGGCGTTTCGTAATCCGGCTTCGAAAATTGCCCTTTTCGCCGCCGGGTAGACAATAGATTCTGGAAGCAGAGACACCATTGACCTCATCGTTCTCAAGCCACGAAACCGCCCCCACCGAACCAGTGGCAGAGCCCGTTCCCGCGGCGCCGCCGGTGCATGAGCCTGGACCAGGTCCGGCTCCGGTCGTCGATCCCACGCCCGGCCTCGAACCCGATGCCGAGCCCAATCCCGACCCCCACCCCGACGATCCGGATCCGGAACCCGATCGCGATCCCCATCCCGATCCGCCTCATGGCCCGCCCGCCGGACCCGACCCGGATTCGGACGACCTGCCGCGCACCGATCCGCCCGCGACCCCGGATACTCCGCCCATGAAGGTTGCGGATGCACGATCCGGAATCGAACCTCCTCCCCTGGTGTTGACCTCGAAACCTGTTCCCGGCGAAAAGCCGAACCCCAAACCATCACCCAAGCCCAGGAAGCCTGAAGAAGAGGCGGAGTACTCCCCCTTCTCCGTCAGCGTGGGCCAGGTGTACGACGGGCCGCTCGACCTCCTGCTCGACCTGATTCGCAAACAGGACATCGATATCTACGACATCCCGATTGCCCGCATCACGGCCCAGTTTCTCGCCTATGTCAACCAGCTCAAGGCCGGCGACGTGGACGTGGCAGGCGAGTTCATCTACACGGCCTCGCTCCTGATTCATATCAAGAGCAAAATGCTCCTGCCGCGCGCGCCCTCGGGACCGGAAGATGCCGCCGAGGATCCCCGCCGCGAACTGGTCGAACGACTTCTCGAGCACGAACGCTTCAAGAATGCCGCCCAGATGCTGCAGCAGAAGCAGATGCTCGAAGCCGCGACCTGGACCAACCCCGGACTGCGCGAATTCAAGGACGATGTGGCCGCCGAGCCGGAAATCGCCGCGGACACAGACGATCTGGTCCGCATCTTCCGCGACATCATCGAGCGGGCGCGCTCACGGCCGACATTTAACGTGCAGGATGACGCGGTGACGGTGGGCCAGATGATCCAGTTCCTGGGCCGGCGCCTGGCCCTCGAAGACAAGCCCATCGCGCTCCGAAAGCTGCTGAGCCACAGCAAGTCGGAGCGGGCGCTGGTGGCCATGTTCCTCGCCTTGCTGGAACTGGTCCGGCTTCAGGCCGTGCTCCTGCGCCAGGACTGCGCCTTCAGCGAGATCTTCATCAAAAAGCACTCCGCCTTTGACGCGGTGATGAACGAAGGCCTTAGCAATGCCCGGGACGATTGGCGATAAGTATCACATTTCGTCGGATGAGATTGTATAACGTATGTTATAACTAGCTCAGAGAGGCACCCAATGGCAACGATTGTCAAAGTGATACCCGTGGGCAACTCGAGCGGCGTCATTCTTCCCAAGGAGACCCTGGCGAGACTGAACATTCAGCGGGGTGACACGTTGTACATCACCGAAGGCCCTGAGGGTATCCGGCTCAGTCCATTCGACCAAGAATTCGCCCGCCAGATGGAGGTCGCGCGCGAAATTATGCGCGAGAACCGCGACGTCCTGCAAAGGCTGGCGGAGTGAACGAGCCAACCTGGATCCGGCAAGATGTGGTCCTGGCGATGCACGAAGAAGCACTGTTACTCCTCGGGGGTCCCGAAGGTGTACGCGACCTTGGGTTGCTGGAGTCGGCGCTGGCGAGGCCCAGGAATCTCTTTGTCTATTCTGAGGAGTCCCCTTCGCTCCCAAGACTTGCCGCATCGTATGCCAAAGGCATTGTCGCGAACCACCCGTTTGTGGACGGCAACAAGCGCACGGCCTTCACTGTCTCTCTGACATTTCTACGGCTGAATGGATTAGAGGTGACAGCATCGAAAGAGGATCGCGTGATCACTTTCTGGAGCCTGGCCGAAGGAAGCCTTTCCGAGGAAGAACTGGCATCCTGGTTTGAGGGCAATACCGCGCCTCGCTAGCGCACCCTGCCGAGATGTTCGGAATACGATTCGACCCGACCTTAAGCGGTCAATATGATCTCGCGCGGATCTGGCGCGGCCGATGCCGGGGTTTTGGGCCTCATTTCGAGCGGGAAATGGGTCTTCCGAGGCGTCGATACGTAGAGAGACTGGCCCGGCTGCGGGAACACAAGGTCGTGAATCCGTTCTTCGGAAAAGAGCCAGCTGGAAGGCAGAGCCTCGATCGCGGTGTAACCCGTCTCCGGCGCGATCCATTCATATTGTTCGTAAAGGACCGGATCGCCCAGCCTTTCCGCCGATTCTCGCATCCTCTGCGCGATTTCCGCCGGTGTCGCAAGATAAATGCGCGGCAACTGGTTCAGGGCGACGTCCTCAAACTGGACCAGGCAGTACACCGTGCGCGAGCCGTGAATATCGAGCCAGAGGTCGATGGCCCTGTGACCGTCGCTAAACTTATTGCTGATATTTCCGGCTCTCTGGTATGGCTGCGCAAGGCACCAGCGGCCATCCTCACTCCCCTTCACCGCAATCTTCAACAGATTGCCGCCTTTGGTCACCACCAGGTCATACCACGGCTTGTCGTGACCGGCCTGCATAAGCACGTCGAATCCGCAACGCGCGAATTGGGCCGCGGCAATTCCCTGCGCGCCTACAGAAATCGGCCACGAAATGGACTTGTTGGGTGCGGGGGCAAGAAGTGGCATGCTGCTCTCCTTGGGGTGGGTGGGGGGCACTGGTGCGGATTGTAGCCCCTCGTGCTCCTTCAGAACTTATCTACGCCGATCATCGGCCGATGCGACGAAAACAAGAGAGAAAGGGCCCTGAAATCCCATTAATAAAGTTATTTTCCTGAAAAGATACGAAGCCGGACCGGGTTGGCGTTTCCCAGCCGAAGCCTTGGAATCCCTCCAGGAAAGAGAATTGTATCTTGTCAGCTTGGACTTGTTATAGGAAATTACCCAAACGTTGTATGTGCGGGAAGTCACAGGTTCCTGATTCATCCTGGATTCATACTCTTCGTGTATCGATTTCTAGTCTGGAATTTTCTCCCCGCAGGCCAGACACAAATTCCTCACCGCACCTCTGGAGCATTCATGGCCGACTTCGCGACTTCGGTAGCCACTGCCCCGCCGGGAGCATCGCTGCTCGACAAGAAAATGAAGAAATCCCCCGCCTGGATCAGCGCCGTGATTGTCCTGGTTGCCCTCGTAGGCGGACTGTCGTACGTCGGGTTCCATATTGGCCAGGACCTCGGCGATGTGACGCTGGGAAGCATCTGGCCCTATTTGCTGCTCGGCACTGCGCTGCTGATTGCCCTGGGCTTCGAGTTTGTGAACGGCTTCCACGATACCGCCAACGCCGTGGCCACCGTGATCTACACCCATTCGCTCGAACCGAATATCGCCGTGGTCTGGTCCGGTCTTTGCAACCTTACCGGCGTGCTCACCTCGCAGGGCGCGGTCGCATTCACCATCATCACTCTGCTCCCCGTGGAACTTATCCTGAAGGTAAGCTCCGGCGCCGGATTCGCCATGGTGTTCGCGCTCCTGATCGCCGCCATCCTCTGGAATCTGGGCACGTGGTGGCTGGGCTTGCCCGCATCGAGCACCCACACCATGACC
>DASXGD010000304.1:0-2310 GCA_036489245.1 Occallatibacter sp.
AGTGCGAAACATGTGGTTCCTTGGAATGGATGTGGGCACGGGTGGCACGCGCGCCGTGATTGTTGACGCGAACGGGAAACTGGTCAGTGGAGCTTCCAGTGAGCACGCGCCCTTCCGCACTCCTCACCCCGGCTGGGCCGAGCAGGATCCGGAAGACTGGTGGCGCGCGGCGCAGGAGTCGATCCGCGCCGCCATCGACGCCGCCCCCGAGCCGCATGAGCCCATCGCCGCCATCGGCCTCACCGGGCAGATGCACGGCGCGGTGATGCTGGATGAAAACGGAGCCGTGCTGCGGCCCTCGCTGATCTGGTGCGACACGCGCACCCAGCCCGAATGCGACTGGCTGCATCAGAAGATCGGCTACGAGAAACTCATCGAGCTCACCTGCAATCCCGCGCTGCCCAACTTCACGCTGACTAAGCTGCTGTGGGTCAAGACGCACGAGCCGGAGATCTTTGCCAAGATCCGCCACATAATGTGCCCCAAGGACTACGTGCGCTACCGGCTTACGGGTGAGTTCGCGATCGACGTGCAGGAGGCTTCGGGCACGCTGCTGCTGGACGTGACCCACCGGCGATGGTCGAAGGAAGTCGCGGAGGCCTCGGGGATTCCCGAGAGCTGGCTGCCCAAGGTGTATGAGTCGCCGGAGGTCTGCGCGCGGATCAGCGAAAGCGCAGCCGGGCTGACGGGGCTCGCCGCGGGAACGCCGGTGGTGGCGGGCGCCGGCGACCAGGGCGCGGGCGCGGTGGGGATGGGAATCCT
The DNA here is from genome assembly GCA_036489245.1 of Occallatibacter sp. Lineage (GTDB taxonomy): Bacteria > Acidobacteriota > Terriglobia > Terriglobales > Acidobacteriaceae > Telmatobacter. Next base: position 763 of record DASXGD010000304.1, read on the forward strand.
GCAGCCGGGTTCGGTGTCAGCCACGATCGGGACGTCGGGCGTGGTGTTTGCGGCGACGGCGGAACCGACCAAGGACCCGAAGGGCCGGCTGCACACCTTCTGCCATGCGGTGCCGGGCTTGTGGCACGTGATGGGGGTGACGCAATCGGCGGGACTCTCGCTCAGTTGGCTGAAGGAGACGTTTTTTGCGGGGCAGAGCTACGACTCTCTGAACGAAGGAGCCGCGAAGGTGCCGGCGGGGAGTGAAGGCCTGGAGTGGGCGCCCTATCTGCTCGGCGAACGGACGCCGCATCTCGATCCCGAAGTGCGTGCCGCGTTTGCGGGCATCAGCACGATTCATACGGCAGCTCATTTTGTCCGCGCGGTGCTCGAAGGGGTGGCGTACTCGCTCGAGGATACGTTCACGCTTTTTGCGGAACTGGGGATTCCGGTGAGGGGGATCCGGCTGGGCGGGGGCGGTGCGCGCGGCCCGCTTTGGCGGCGCATCCAGGCTGGCGTGTACGGCCATGTGGTCGAGATCCTGACGGCCGAGGAGGGCGGGGCGTTCGGTTGCGCGCTGATGGCAGGCGTAGGGGCGGGCCACTGGGCCAATCTGGATGAGGCGTGCGGCCAGGCCATCGAGGTGGCGCAGCGCATTGAGCCCGATCGGGCCGACGTAACTGCCTACAAGGATGGATATGCGCTGTGGCGCAAGCTGTATCCGGCGTTGCGGAGCTTGCGGTAGACGTTAAAGCTCGAGATTACGGAGTCCTGGATTCGACCATTTTTGCTCTTTTGGGCCGGATTTTTGATCATTTGTGCCGGAAATGATTAAATCCACATGTACATCCCCGGTGGAGATGCTGTAGCCTTTCATGCAAATTGCAGTTGCAAGAGAGGGTATATGCGTCTCCGTTTTGCTTTGGCCTCTTGGATATTTGTGTGCGCCGCCGGCGCTGTTGCACAACCGTCGGCCGCACCGACCTGCGCGGATCTTCACCTGGTGCCTGCGGTTAGGGAATGCACTGCCGTGAAGGCGATTTCCATTGGAACCGCCGGATTGCGAATCGTCAGCGAAAAAAACGCGGAAGACGAATTTACGACCAAAGACCTGGAGCTTTGGCTGGGAAATCGCGGCATCAAGCACGGGCTCGAGGAATCCACGGCCATTCGATTTGAGCGGGTCAGTGGGGAACGCGCGAAGGAATTCTCCTCGACGTCGGAAGAGGCGTATGCGATCGCGCCGGCATCCGGGGGTTTGACGGTGACGGCCGCGACGGGCGCGGGGATTTTCTATGGCGCGCAGACGGTGAAGCAACTGATCCGCGGATCGGGCAAAGGTACAGTGCTTCTGGTTCCTACGCTTCGCGACTGGCCGGCGATGGCGCATCGAGGGCTGTCGGATGACTGGTCGCGCGGGCCGCTGCCGAATATGGAGTTCGTCAAGCGCGAAATCCGCACTCTGGCGGAGTACAAGTACAACATCTTCTCGCCCTACTTCGAGCACACATTCGCTTATGCGAGCACGCCGGTGGCCGCGTTTCCCGGCGGAGCGATGACGCCGGACGA
>DASXGD010000470.1:0-10380 GCA_036489245.1 Occallatibacter sp.
CGGCGTGCCCTGCTTGATTTCGGCCAGCATCCGCTGGCGGGTCAGCTTCTCGATTTCAGGAAGCTTGTCGATCATCTTGCGCCGTTCGGCGGCATCGCCCACGTAGCGGGAGATGGCCGTACCGAGCATCGTGCTCAGATCCTGCGAGGTGTTGGGCAGCGCGGTATCCGGGCACACCGAAATGCATTCCATGCACTGGGTGCAGTTCTCAGGAATGTAGAGCGGCGTTTCACGACGCGCAACGTACTTGGACGCGGTGTCGCCCGTAGCCGCGGCGATCACGCCCAATGCGGAAAGCGGCGTGGCGGGCTGATCGTAGCCAAAGCTGGAGCGGAACTCGGCGTCAAACGCGGCGATCGAAGCCACCGGCGGACGCGCAGACTGGCCGACGGGGGGTGGTGTGGAGCGGCACCCACCGACGGTGCAGCTTTCCCCCGCCACGGTCGCCATTTCGAGAACCGGCAGCAGCGCCTGGCCTCGCAAGGTGGAGTGGTCGGCCGCGGAGAGCTCGCCGATGGCGATTTCCTTCACGCGCTGGAAGCCCTGGAGCATGACCTCCATGTTCGAATTCACGACGGCTTCGCCGAGCTTGCCAAACTTTTTCACATACTGCTTGCGGACAACTTCGATGTATTGCTGCTGGGTGATGCCGAATTCATCGAGCAGGCCGGATACGGCGAAGAAAGCCCCGAGAAAAGCATTGCCCTGCATGCGCAGCTGCAGGTCCGCGCGGTCCGTGGCCTTGCGGGCAATGTCGAAGCCGGGCAGGGTGAACACGCGGATATGCTTGTCGATGATCTGCTTGCGTGCCCAGAGCGGCAGGTTCTCCCACGCTCGTTCGCCTTCGGCGTCCGACTCCCACACCAGGCTGCCGCCTTCCTGTATGCCGTCGAGGGGATTGGTGTGCGTGAAAGCCTTGGGATCGCAGCACAGGACCGTGGTCACGTGGCGCAGATCGCAGTTGACGCGAATGCGCTCCTTGGCCGCCACCATGAAGTAGCTGGTCGGGGCGCCCTTCTTCTCCGAACCGTACTTGGGATTGGCGCTGACGTGGATCACTTCCTTGGGATTGCCCAGATCGTCGGTCAGCCCGTCGCGCTCGAACAAGAGGTCGTTGAGGTCGCCAAGGATGGCGCCAAGGTTCTTGCCGGTGGTAATGGCGCCCCAGCCGCCGATGGAGTGGAAACGGACCGCGACTGCGCCCTCGGGGAGCAGGGATGGTTTTTCTTTGCCGATGACGGCGTAGGGATGGTCGATGCCCAGGACCACGAAGCTGGTGCCGTCGGCCGCGGTCTTCCCATCCTTGCGGGCCAGCCCGGCGGTAGCGAATTCGTAGGCGCCGAAGATGTGCTCGGGGCGGAAGTCGCGCGAGCCGAGGCCGTAGCTGCCGCCGTAGATCCGTGGCACTTCTTCGAGCGTGATGTGCGGAATGCCCACGGTGCCTTGAACTGCTTTCGAGAGTGCGGTGCGGATATCACGGCCTAGCGGGTTATCGCCGGAAAGAGCTTCGTCCGTGCGCTCCAGGATGATGACGTTCTTCTTGCCCTTGATGGCTTCGACGATGGCCGCCTCGGGGAACGGGCGAATCACATTGACGTGGATGGAACCGACGCTGGCATTGCGCGTCTGACGGAGATAGTCGACCGCAGCCTCGACGTTTTCGGCAGCAGACCCGAGGGAGATGAAGACGGTATCCGCGTCATCCGTCTTGTACTTGGTAACCAGCCCGTAGTAGCGTCCGGTCAGGTCGCCGAAATCCTTGTAAGCGGCTTCGAGGAAGTCGAGAATCGGCTCGGCAAAGTTATTGCGGCGCGACACCACTCCCTGCATGTAGTGTTCCTGGTTCTGGACTGGTCCCAGCAGAACCGGACTTGAGAGGTCCATCATCTTGGGCACACGGCGGCGGGTCGGCCCAAAGAGGACGCGCTGCGCTTCGGTCGGACAGTCGACGATGTCATCGGGCGCGCCGAGATATTCACGGATCAGCTCCGATTCATGCTTATAAAAAGTCCGCTCCAGGTGCGAGGTCAGGAACCCGTCCATGATGTTCATGCCCGGAGTCAGGGAAAGCTCGGTGACCCGGCGGAGAATCAGGGCCTGGTCGGCGGCCTGCTGGGCATCTTTGCCGAAAACCATGATCCAGCCCGTGTCCAGCGCCCCATAAATATCGTCGTGCCCGCAGTGGACGTTGAGGGCATGCTTGGTCAGTGCCCGGGCGCCCACCTCGAGCACCATTGTCGAACCTTTGCCGGGGGCGTGGTAGTACTGCTCGACGCCATAGACCACGCCCTGGCCGGACGTGAAATTTACGACGCGCTTGCCGCATACGGAGTGGGCAATGGCGCCGCCCTGGGCCGCATGCTCGCCTTCCGTTTCGATCGCTATCGTATTGCCGCCGAACACATTAAGGTGGCCTTCGGCATATGCCTGCTGGAAGAGTTCGCCGCCCTCTGTAGAAGGCGTAATCGGATAAAACACGCCGGCATCGGCGATGCGCGTCTCGGTATGGTACGAGACGAGCTGGTTGCCGTTGGCGGTGACACGGATACCGGGATAACGAGCAGCTGACTTCATAGAACTCCTCCAGTGCCTGCGACTTTCTCTTGCTTTTTTTCTTGCTGCGGACGGGAAACCCATTTTACTAACGCTGTCTCCACTCCCGCAACGGAACCCGGGGCGCCGCCGGGTCGTGTATTTCTCGCCTCCAGAAGCCACGGGGGCGTTCTCACCATGCCTGCGGAAGGGGAACGATTCCGCCTGCCACCCACCGTCGAATATCCCTGAACCGGGCTGGCCGGCCAAGCAGCTGGCTGTCCCGTGAGGCTACTCGTTGGACGAACGTCAGGCGAGTTTCAGACTCGCCGGAAATACTTGCACTCAGTCTAGAAGCGGCAATGGTTGAGGGGGAACCGAAAGGGGCTGGCTCCATCCCGCATTGCAGCCTAATTACAAGTATCTCGCCGACTCCTGAGACACAATATCATTATATGGTAAACATTCGGCGGAGCTGAAATCTCGCCCCCCCATCGCGCCCAAAATCAGTTCGCCGGCCGCCCTCAGCCGAGGGAATCGCCAGGTCGAGCCGGGTGCGGAATTCGCTCGATCGGAGTCGACGCGATTATCATGCGGAAGATTTTCGAGATCGATCCGGAGCGACGCGAGAATGCAAGGTAACGAGGTGCAATATGCCAGCTATCCGAGTTTGAAGGGGCGCATCGTCCTGGTCACAGGCGGCGCCACCGGGATCGGCGAGTCAATCGTGCGCCATTTCGCGCGCCAGGGATCGAAGGTGGCGTTCCTCGACATCGTGGACACTCCGGCCGAGGCGCTTGTCGAAGCGCTCGACGCCGAGGGGTGCCCCAGGCCGGAGTACATTCATTGCGATGTGACCGACGTGCCAGCGCTCAAGGCCGCGGTGGCGCACGTACTCGCCCGCCACGGAACGGTGGATGTGCTGGTGAACAACGCGGCCAACGATCAGCGGCACAGGATCGAGGACGTCACCCCCGAGTACTGGGACCAGTGCGTGGCCTTGAACCTGAGACCGTACTTCTTCACCGCACAGGCATTGCTGGCTGCAATGTCAGCGGCCGGACGAGGGTCGATCATCAACTTGAGTTCGATCGCGTGGATGATTCCCACGACGGGGATGCCGGTGTACGTGGCGGCCAAAGCGGGGATCGTGGGGCTCACCCGGACTCTCGCGCATGACTTCGGCCCCCAGGGAATTCGCGTGAATGCGGTGCTGCCGGGCGCGATTGCGACGGAGAAGCAGAAGAAGCTCATCTATACCCCGGAGTACAAGGCGAATATCCTGGCCAGCCAGTCGCTCAAGCGCGATCTCGTGCCCGAAGATGTGGCGCGCCTGGTGCTGTTTCTGGCCGCGGACGATTCGAGCGCCATCACCAACCAGAGCTATGTCGTGGACGGCGGCTGGGTGTAAGGCAGTGGTCAGTGGTCAGGGATCAGCAAGCCTCCCCGGTGTTGTCATCCTGGGCGAGGCCGCCGCGCCGGGGTCCCCGGCTGAAAAGCGTCTTGCATGATCCGGAGAAAGGAACGAGATGAGAACCCGCACAGCTGTCTTCCTGGGCGCATTCGCCGTTTCGATAGCGGGTTCGGTCGCATGCGGGCAGGTGATGTCACGTAGCGCGCCCGATCTGACGCCGCCCCCGCCCCGCTCCGCGCATTACGAGGTGGTCCAGAAACGTCTCGCGCAGGGATGGAACACCTGGGATGTGCACAGTGTGGCGACGCAGGTGCTGCTGCCCGACGGGTTGGCGATTCACGTGGGCCTGAAGCACAACAGCACCGAATTCGGTGACGCCTGGCTGGGGGACGCGCTGATCGGGCGGCTGGAGAAGGATGCGGAGAAGGTGACGCCCGGCCCGCATTCGTGGGAGGGCCGTTATACACGCGCCGATTTTGAGTGGAAAGGGCATCATTGGCGCATCGAGAGCGCACACGCGGGAAATGACCTGGTGATGCTTGTCAGCCCGCTCGCCCCAGCGTCCAGATCGGCGCTGCTGCCGTCGGTTATTTTTTCGGCAGGTTATCTGTGGAATCGCCCCGGAACCGTGATACGAAAGCCGGAATCGATCGAAGCCTCGGGCGCCGGCCGCAGCGTCGCGATTTACTGCACATGCGCGCCCGAGCAGCCGGGCCACAATTCCTACCTCGATCATCCAACCGGCCTGCCCGGTTTCTCCGCCGATCTCAGTGCGCCAGTGGGCCTGAGTACAGGCCTGAGCCGATCACTTTCTGAAATCGGTGAAGCCATCGAAAAACAACGAGCGGCGTATGAGCAGTCGATCCAGGCGACCGGCCAGAACGGGCCGATCGTTGACGCCATCGAAACCACGCTCGGCTGGGACACCATCTACGACCCGGAAAAGGAAAGAGTCATTTCTCCGGTGAGCCGCGTTTGGAGCGTGAGTTGGGGCGGGTATGTGCTCTTCGACTGGGACACATTCTTTGCCGCCACGCTGGCGGCTATCGGCGACCGTGAACTCGCTTATGCCAATGCCCTGGAGATTCTCCGCGAAGAGACCGACCAGGGGTTTGTCCCCAACTACGCTCGCTCCGGGAACTGGAAGAGTTCAGACCGGTCGGAGCCGCCCGTGGGAGCCATTACTGTGCTCGGGCTCTACCGGAAGTTTCACGACGACTGGTTCCTCGAAGACGCCTTCCCGCCGTTGCTCCGCTGGAATCGCTGGTGGGCCGAGCATCGCGATATCCAGGGCTATCTCTCCTGGGGCAGCGATGGCCAGAACCAGCCCGCGAATCTCGACGACGACTCGCGCGGCACGCGCCAGGGAGCCATCTTAGAGTCTGGCCTCGACAACAGCCCCATGTACGACGACACCACCTACAACCAACAGTCGCATGTCCTCGAGTACGCCGACGTCGGCCTGATGAGCATGTACATCGCGGACTGCGACGCGCTGGCGAAGATTGCCGAGGTACTGGGAAGGGCTGCCGAAGCGAAGGAACTGAAGGAGCGAGCGGCCCGTTATCGCGTCAAACTCGCGACGCTGTGGGATGACCAGGCCGGCATTTTTCTTAACAAGGACCTGCACACCGGCCAGCAAAACAAACGCCTTTCGCCGACAAATTTCTATCCCATGATGGCCCACGCCGCCACGCCCGAACAGGCAAAGACGATGATCGAGAAGCACCTTATGAACCCCGAGGAATTCTGGGGTCAGTGGGTGATTCCCGCAATCGAGCGCAGTGATCCGGCCTTCAAGGATCAGGATTACTGGCGCGGTCGCATCTGGGGCCCGATGAATTTTCTTGTTTATCTTGGACTAGCGAACTACGCGGACCAGAATACCCGCAGCGCCTTTGCTGCGAAATCGTACGACCTGTTCCTGAAGGAGTGGAAAGAGAACGGGCACGTACACGAGAATTACAACGCCATACTCGGCACCGGAGATGACGTGAGCAGCAGCGACCGTTTCTACCACTGGGGCGCGCTGCTGGGCTACGTGGAATACCTGGAGAGGGCGGGCACCACACAGTAGGACCGGGAACAAGCGGGGTCGGCACACTCGAATCAGGGCCCTCGGTGTTGCTGCGGCCGCGCTCCGGGTTCCGGCAAACGAGCCGACCCACGGGGCCCCCCTGATCCCTGGCCCTGGTTTGGAATCGTTACCATTTTTCCGCCCGGATGCCGTAAGATGCTTCGGGGAAAGGAATCGCCATGCCAAAGACTCTGAAGCCGCGCCGCACCACGATTCTCGCCGTTTCGCTTGCCTCATTTGTATTCGGAGCCACACTGCTGACCACCGGGGCGGCGGCACAGAGTGCCGAGCAGATCCGCCCCCTTGTCGAGAAACTGCCCCAGCCATCCCGTGACGTGATCGACCGGCTGACGGAATTGCGCGAACTTCCGGACACCCAGTGGAAGATGCACGCCGGCGATCTGGCGCACGGCGAAGCCATCGGGCTCGATGAATCGGGCTGGCAGCCGATCGCGCCCCGGAACAACGCGTCCAATGATGCAGTCTGGTTCCGCCAGACATTCGAGATTCCCGAGACTCTGCATGGCTACGACCTGACCGGCGCGCGCGTCTGGTTCCAGTTCCACGCGGAGGGCAACGGCCCGATGCCGGAGATCGTCTACTTTAACGGCCGCCGCGCGGCCATGGGCGACGACCTCGAGCCCATCGTGCTGTTCGACAACGCCAGGCCCGGCGACAAAGTCGTCGTGGCGGTGAAGCTGCTGCATACGGTCGACACCAAGCGCTTTAACGGCGCCACACTCAAGATCGACTTTCCGGAGAACCGGCCCAATCCCGAAGACCTGCGCGAAGAATTCCTCTCCGCAGCGCTGCTGGTGCCCTCGCTGGCGCCGGACGACCCGGGCCAGATGAACACGGTGAACAGTTCCATCACCGCCGTCGATCTGAAGGCACTCGATGCCCACGACCAGGGCAAGTTCGATGCCAGCCTCAAAGATGCGCACAGCAAGCTCGAGGCCCTGATGCCGCTGATGAACAAGGCGTTTTATCACCTCACCGGCAACTCCCACATTGACGCCGCTTGGCTGTGGCCGTGGACCGAAACGGTCGACGTGGTGAAGCGCACGTTCGGAACCGCGCTGCAACTGATGTATGAATACCCGCAGTACACCTACACGCAGTCGGCTGCGGCCTACAACGAGTGGGTGGCGCAGAAGTATCCCGACATGAATAACGAGATCAAGCAACGCATCCAGGAAGGACGCTGGGAGATCGTGGGTGGCATGTGGGTAGAGCCCGACCTGAATATGCCCGACGGCGAGTCACTGGTGCGCCAACTGCTGGTAGGCAAGCGCTGGTACAAGCAGGCCTACGGCGTGGACGTGCATATCGGCTGGAATCCTGATTCGTTCGGCTACACCTGGCAGTTGCCGCAGATCTACAAGAAGAGCGGCGTGGATTACTTCGTTACGCAAAAGATGGCGTGGAACGATACCAACCAGCTCCCCTTCAAGTATTTCTACTGGGAATCTCCAGACGGCTCGAAAGTCCTGGCCTACTTTCCCCATGACTATGCCAATGACAATCTGAACGCAGTCCGGCTGGCGCGCGATTTCACGATTGCCCACAACCAGGCCACCGGCCTGCCCGGGATCATGGATCTCTATGGGATCGGGGATCACGGCGGCGGGCCAACGCGGGCAATTCTCGATGAAGGCTTCCATTGGGCTGCCCCCGGGCATGTCACACCGAAATTCGAGTTCGGGCTGGCGCAGCCTTACTTCGACGAACTGACCAAGCAGATTGCTCCGAACAGCCCCGAGTGGGACTACAAGTCGATTGCCAAGGGCTACACGCCGCCGCCGGCAGTTTCCGGCAAGGTCAGCATTCCCACCTGGAAGAGCGAGATGTATTTCGAGTACCACCGCGGCGTTATGACCACCCAGGCTAACCACAAGCGCAACATGCGCGATTCCGAAGAGCAAGTGCTGAACGCGGAGAAGTGGGCTTCGCTGGCCTGGCTCGATGGCTGCAAATATCCGGCGAATGAAATCACCGAGGACTGGAAGAAGGTGCTGTTCAACCAGTTCCACGACCTTGCGGCGGGTTCCGGCATCGGCATTATCTACAAGGACGCACAGAAGGACTACGACGTAGTCAAGTACTCGACCAACGCGATTTCGTCCGGTGCCCTTGAAACCGTCGACGAGAGGGTCAATACGGGCGGCAGCGGCATCCCTGTAGTCGTGTATAACCCGCTCGGCTGGGAACGGTCCGGAGAGGTTTCGGCGCATGTACAGGCCGGCAAAGGCACGGTGAGCGCCTCGGGAGCCCAGGTTGTCGAAGCCAAGACCGATGATTTGACCGGCGTCTCGGATGTCCGGCTTCACGTCCTCAAGGTGCCTGCTCTCGGATACAAGGTCGTGTGGCTAGGCGGAGCCAAGAGTGGAAAACAGCCCGCGGAGAACGAAGTCACAGCCAAGGACTCCGGCAGCGCGATCACGCTCGAGAACGGCATTCTGCGGGTCAGCATCGACAAGCAGTCCGGATGCATTACCAGCCTGTTCCAGAAGAAGTCGAATTTCGAAACCCTGGCGTCGGGCGCGTGCGGCAATCAACTGCAGTTCTTTAAGGACAATCCCAAAGACTACGACGCGTGGAACGTCGATCCCGGTACCTACGACGTAGCTCCCGAGACCATCGACCATGCCGATTCAGTCGAACTGGTGAAAACCGCAGAGCCCGGAGTTCGCGTCACTCGCCATCGCCCCGACTCGAAGTTTGTCCAGACCTTCAGCATCTCCGCTGAGGGCGACATGGTCGATGTCGATAACGAGATCGACTGGCACGAGGCTCACATTCTGCTGAAGGCGGCATTCCCGGTGGCCGCGACCAGCGATTTCGCTACGTATGAGATCCCGTATGGGTCCATCGATCGCCCGACCACGCGCAACAATTCGTGGGAGAAGGCGCAGTTCGAAGTACCGGCCATGCGCTGGGCCGACCTTGGCGATGGCAAGCATGGGCTGAGTATCATCAACAACACCAAGTATGGATACGACGGCGTCGGCAACCTGCTCCGGCTGACGCTGCTGCGATCGCCCAAATGGCCCGATCCCGATGCCGATATGGGCCATCACCATTTCCACTATGCCCTGTACCCCCATGCCGGCACATGGAAGGATGCGATGACCGTGCGGCACGGTTACGAATACAATTACCCGCTCACGGCAACGGTGACGGCCGCGCACGCAGGATCTCTGCCGGCTGAGCACTCCTTCGCCTCCGTCTCGCCGGAGAATGTGGTGCTGACCGCGGTAAAAAAGGCTGAGGATGCCAAGGGCCTCATCTTCCGCGTGTACGAGTGGGCGGGGAAGGATGCGACCGTCGAGTTCCACGTGCCGCCCGGAGCGAGCGGCGCGACCGTTACCAATCTCCAGGAAACGCCGGAAGGCGGTTCGCTCGAAGTGAGCGGCGACGTGGTGAAGGCGCCGATTCATCCCTACGAGATTCTGACCGTCCGGGTAGACTATCCCAACGGCGGACCGAAGGAGTAAGTACGCGGTAAGTAAACCGGGCAGGTTTCGCCATGGTTGCTGCACGAAAGGGTTGCATGGGCGGACGGAAAGTAGAGAAGGACGAGACTTCGGTCTCGTCCTTTTATTTGCATCACTGGACCAACTTGAAAGTTATGTAAGCAAGATATCTATCCCACAAAAGAGTTAGAGCCGTGCAATAACCATCTATTTCAGGTCCCATCTTGTTCGGAAGACTAAAGTTACAACCGTCTTTGACAGTCAGGATTTAGGGTTAGCCAAGTTTAGTTACTTCGGTACGTGATCGCTATCACATATCCGCATGTTGATCTCCGTTCACTCTGTATTGGATTTCTCTAACCAACATGAGCTCAGACAGGGTTCATGCCCACGGGGTGTTTATGCAATCGCCCGCGGAGACGATCAAGTCTCTTTCCTTTGTTTTTCTGCTCTTTTCGGTTTTGGTTCTCTCCGGATGCAGCTCGGGCTCGAGTTCGGGAACCACACCGGCTCAGCCCTCGCTGCCCGCCTCCATCAACCTCTCCCTGAGTCCCAGTTCCGTGATGCCGGGGCAGAGCGCAACCCTGAGTTGGACCACCGGCAACGCCACGAGTTGTTCGGCAAGCGGCACCTGGTCGGGCAGCTTGCAGTCTGCCGGGTCAATGAACGTGATCCTCCAGGGAGCAACCGCCCAGATCTACTCGATAATTTGCACGGGAGCGAGCGGCCCGATTTCAAAAACCGTCACCCTCGCCCCGGAAGGCGCTTGCTCTGCCACCCCGGCGGCCAAGGCGCGCCGTGTCGGGACCTCGCGCGCCATTGCGGCGGCGCGCCACGCTGTTGCGACGGGCACGGCGGGACCCAGGCGCTCGGGCGGCCAG
>DASXGD010000310.1:0-8728 GCA_036489245.1 Occallatibacter sp.
ATCGCCGGCGCCGCGCTGGAAGGCGATGAAGGCGTTCTCGGGGACGGTGTAGGGCTCGTCCCAGCAGAACGACTCGTCATGCGGGTGAGGGCGGGCGATCTGTTCGGCACGGGAGAGGCCGCGGGGGGGCAGATGGGCGGAGACCGAATCGAGCGTCTTGTCGAGAATTTTGAAGGCATCGGGAGCGGCGGCGAACTGGTGGGCATCGAGCAGGCCGATGGAGATTTTGTCGTAGGTGTAGGCGGGGAAACGGTTGTCGTCCCAGAAATGCTCGGAGATGGCGGGGGCGAAGTTGCGCACGATGCGGTGTACTTTCTCCTGGGTGGCCTTGTTGCCGGTGGCGGCGTAGTCGCGCGAAAGGCCGGACAGGTACTGGCCAAAGCTGTGACCGGGAGCGAAGCCGTTGTTGGGGCGGGCATCGATATCGCTCAGGGGCGCCCAACTGTACCATCCGCCCATGTCTTCGCCGGGGGCTGGGATTCCGGCGCGCTGGCGGAAGGGCTTGAGGAGCGCATCTTCGTCGAGGGCGGCATAGAAGGCGTGGTTGGTCTGGAACTGCTGGCGCATCGGGCCTTCGAGGAGTTCGACATCGCCATAGGCGAACTGCTGGAGCGGCGCAGTGGCGGGGCCATCGGCCAGGATGTTGCGGGAGGGCAGGAGAGAGGCGGCGGCGAGGGCGGCGCTGGTTTTGAGGAATTCTCTGCGCGAAGAGTTCATCATGCGGCCTCCCGGGGGTGGTGAGTGACGTTGGAGGCCAGAGGCGGTGTCAGGCCACTCGGCATAGTTCCCAATTCAAACACATCGGGGTTGCGGGTGAGAATGCGGCTTCACGGGATGGTCGGATACCGCCCGGGGTACGAGAGGGGAGGGGTTCATTTTTGGGTCGTTGCAATTGTTCCTGGAACGTAGTTTGTGCGCACTTTGCCTGGCTTGGAAGACGGATTATTGTCCGGCAAGACTGGTTTCCCACAAGTTCATGTCATAAGCCTGAATGCCCGAACAGCAGGTCCTTCGACTCCATTTGGCCGTAAAACGGCCAAATTCCGCTCAGGATGACAGCTCAATCAGGATGACAGCTCAAATTAAGAAGCGAACTTTGGAGACAGCACATTGCAGCTCAGTTCAGTGCCTGGTCCAGCCATGCAGTCCGGCTTCGAAGCTGCGGCGGTCGAGACGGGGCAGAGCGCGCGCTACCATGTCGGGAAAGAGCTCGTAGTGCCTTGCCGCGATGAGGGACTCCGGAACGCACCAGACGTCTTCATCGGAGGTCATCCAGCAGCGGCTGTCCAGGCGCGCGAGGTTCACCGGCCTGGAGTAGGAACGCAGTGTGCGTTCGCCGCGGAGGTTGTAGTACTGCTCGAAGTAGCTGAGGGCCAGTTCGCGCAAGGTGCGGTAGATGGGGGCGCGAAAGCGCAGGCCGGCGAAGTTCGACTTGGCAATGCTTCCCCAGAGTCCGCGTTCGCGGTAGAGGGCGAGGACGTGGTCGTCGTCATGCACGGCTTCGAGATCCATGAGCAGGGGCGGGTGGCCGTTGAGACGGAGGGCGGCGGCGGCCAGCAGCGCGCCTTCGAGACAGTGTCCCTTGCGCTCGACGAGGGCCCGCTCGGGCGACCGCGCCGTATTGGCGTATTGATACGGCAGGGCGTCGATGAAGCGCTGGATGCGGGCCGGTGTCTTGAGCGCGCGCAGGGTGCGCAGATTCTGCGGCGACAATCCGAAGCTCTCGCGCGTATCCCGGCGGGCTCCGTTTTTGGACAGATCCTTGCTCTTCAGAGGCAAAGCCGCAACTCTTTTGGAAAACTCCCGGGAATTATACAGAAATGAGTTCGCCGGGCGGCTTCTGCGCGCACAAAGAAGCATGGCATAAAGTGATTGGCCACTCCGGACGGAGTGGCCATTCGTTGTTTGTCAGGGCAGGATCACCAGCTCGGGCTTGCTGCCGCTGCTCATGCCGTAAACGGCCCCCGAGTAAAACGCTCCCGCGTCGTATTTGTAGCAGCCGGGGTTATGAGCTTTGACGGTGATGGGCTTGCTTCCGCCGCCGATGATGGGATCGTCGGGGTCAAATGGCGAGTCGGTTCCGAAGGAGATCATGAAGCCCGTGTTTTTGCTCGACGTCATCCACACGACGGAGGTGCCGGCCTTGATACAAAAGAACTGGTTGTTCTTTGCGTTGGGAATGCCGGGCTTGACGTTTGCCCCCCCACCCCCTTTGCGCACGTCGACATTGCACGCCTCGGAGCCAGATCCGCAGGTATTGGCGGCGGTGCACAGGTCGGCCGGTTGCGGTTCATCACAGACGTACTTGCTCTTCGCTTCAGTCGTGGCGCCGCCGAGCAGCACGATCGACGTCACCAATGCCACACTGCATGCATGCAGCTTTCTTCTCATGGTCAATTCCTCGCGAGATTCTGGTTGGAGACATCAGCCGGATGGATCTACTTCTCCTTGTTGGATCCCGGCCAGACGATGATGTTGTTGAGCTTCCAGGGATTCTGTCTCAGATCCCACTGGGGCTCGCCATCCTTGTTGATGGTGAGCTGGGTGGCTGGAAAGAGGGTGCCCGCGCTCTTACCCTTGTCCTGATCGTTGATGACGATCTCGCCTGCGGTCAGATTGAAAGATTGCGATTGGGTGCTGTAGTAGGCTTCTCCGAAAGCAATCTTGCGATTGGTGATGAAACGGATCGACCGTCCGGTGGGGGTCTTGATCTCATGGATATAGGAGACGTCGAATCCGAGGGTGCCAGGCATAGTGATGCGGCCTACGGCTTTCATCTTTTCAAGCGCGTTGGCGAGACCGTCGTTCTGACCCTTCTGAAAGGACTCCAGCAGGATTTTCCGGTCATCGTCCGTGGATAACTCGTAGATGATGAGCCTTACCGTGAAGTTCCTCCCCAATTGGGTGCTCGTGCCGTAGGCCTGGGCATCGATGGTTTCATAGTTGTCGCGGGCGAATCCGGGGACCGCCGTCATCGCCAGGATCGCCGCTGCGGCCAAACCCGTCTTCAACTTTCTGGATACGATGTTCACCTTGTCCTCCATGTGCGCGCGGAGCCATGGTGCGTGATTCAGATGTGGAGGTGAAGATCGGCCCGCAAGTGGCCACCGGTTTCACCGTTGTGTCCGCGCGACTGTCACGGTACCAATCCTCAATGGGGGAGGAAACTGGCAGAAATACCAGATCGAGCCGGCTGTTTGTTCGGAGTGAGGCATCGCATCGGAGCCCTGGGACTCAAGCCGCGCCCGGCGACCAGCGGGTTGTGAAACAGGCTTGAGTAAACTGATCGGCACGGGGAGGAATCGATGCGCGCAAGCCCTGGCATCCAAAAATGGCAGACCGCCGTTTTGTGGGCGGCTCTTTTCCTTTATGCCCAGAGCCGCATTTGCCAGCTCTATCCCGAGAGAATTTCGATTCAACTGATCGTTTTGATGCAGGTGGTTCCGCCAGCGATATTCGCGCTGGTTCACGGAAGCATTCTCTACGGTGTCAAAGGCATGTCGGCATTCACGGCTTTTTGCCTGGGGGCGGGGGCTCTGTGCGAAAGTCTCAGCCTGCGCACGGGCTTCCCGTTCGGGCACTACCGGTTCACGGATCTGATGGGGCCCAAAGTTTTCAGTGTTCCTGTCCTGCTGGTGCTCGCATACCTCGGTATTGGCTATTGCTCATGGGTTCTCAGCCTCTTGATCCTCGATTCACAAAGCAGGCCATTGGCCGGACGGAGATTGATCGCGGTCCCATTGCTTGCCAGCTTAATCATGCTGGCCTGGGACTTGTCGATGGAGGCCATCTGGTCCACCCTCGATCGGGCCTGGATCTGGCGAAATGGCGGGCCTTTCTATGGTGTTCCCGCGAGCAACTTCTTCGGGTGGTACTTCACTTCCTACCTTTTCTATCAAGCTTTCGCTGTTTACTGCGGAGCCGACCCAGGGAGACCAGTTCCAGTTTCGCGGAGCTATTGGCGCTCAGCCATCCTTTGCTACGGAGTGTGCGCCCTGGGGAATCTTCTGATCTTCAAGGCGGGTCTTTTCCCGACCGCGGTCACGGATGCTACGGGAAGGCATTGGATCACGATGGATATTCTGGTCGCGTGCGTGGTGATCTCAGTTCTCGTGATGACGCCGATGGCGCTGCTTGCCTGGCATCGGCTGAGCGCGCAAGAAACCGAGTCATGCGGGGGGTGACACCGGAGCAAAATCCGATCGAATCGGGTTGAGGGGCGTGACTATTCATGGCGCAGGGCGCCGCGGGTCACCGCTCGCCGCCAGGTCAGAAGACGGCTGCGCAAACTCATAGCTCCTCCGGCGCGGTCTTCAGGATGGCCGCGACAACATCGGCGAACTGGTTCCACTTTTTGGCTTCCGCGTCGAGGCGCCGGCGCCCGGCCGCGGTCAAGTGGTAGAAGCGCGCCCTTCTGTTGTTCTCGCTCTGTCCCCATTCGCCGGCAATCCAGCCCTCGTGCTCCAGGCGGTAGAGCGCCGGATAGAGCGACCCCTGCTGAATTTCGAGGCGGTTGCGGGAAATCTGCTGGATACGGAGAAGCACGCCGTAGCCGTGCAGGGGCCCGAGCGACAAGGCTTTGAGGGCCAGCATGTCGAGGGTGCCCTGTAACAGATCGAGGGGGGTATCGTTTGCCATTCGGCCACTCTCCAAGTCTGGCTAGGAGAGTAGTTTGTCTTCTCCCAGACTGTCAAGGAGAGACACGCAGGAACGGCTGGGGACGGTTATCTCCCGGGGAGCGCCTGGGCAGTCCGGTCGCTCGATGGCGTGTCGACGAACGAAGTCCGATCGACTGGCGGAGCGAAGGCTCGCAGCAAGCCTGCCCGCCGGACCGGCTTTTGGAAGAGCCGGACTTGAGGAGGCGTGAGCCACATTTTGGGAATGACGCACGCGCGGCCAGCTTCCAAAGATCTGCGAACACTTCCAATGAGGGCGCGGTCGGCTCCCAGTTCGGTGAGCTCGTCGAGCAGATCGGCCAACCTGATAAAGCCGTGCGACGCGGCTGGTTCGTCGGTATTCCAAGCCGTGGCGGCGAGTACGAACCTCGACAGACTGCCCGGGCGTGCCGGTTTTGCCGACAGAGCGAAGGGCCGAAGCTGCTTCGGCAACTGGATCAGCTTTCCCATTCCATCTCCAAAGACGCACTGCAGGTGGACTTGAGAATCCCCTCGATGAGGGTGGGAAAGGGGGAAGAATTCCGGCGCAGAGTCTGAGTCCCGCATGCACCTCATTGAGTAGCCGACCCCCGATGACTGGCTCAATAACTTAAGACGCTACCCGGTGAGGCGGACCGCTGGATATACACAATTTGGGGGAAGGACGTAACCGGCAGGTCGACGAGTGGAGCCAACCGGACCGCGGAATCTGCGCGAAGAGAAGGACAAACGAAGGACGTGGGCGGGCCGGCGATGCGGCGGGTGGGGGGAAGGGTGCCCGCTTTCGCTTCGAATTCCAGTGGCAAGCGGCTGTTTCCATGAGGACTTACGCATCGCGAAGTTGCTTTGAACGCGGTTGATTTACCGGCGAAACCGGTTTCTGAACGGCTTTTTTCGTGTTGGTTTTGGTGCGTCGGGCCGTGTGGGCGACCTGCGCGGCATTCAGGAGTTTGGCGCCTTCGTTGAGGTCGAGCGCGCCAAGAAGCATGCCGTGGGTGGCGCAGGCAATAAAATCCCGAACGTTGCGTTTTCCGGTAAGAGGCGGCATGGAAACACGGTAGGCCTGGGCCGCACGCGATCGGGCGGAGGCAACGGACTCCCCTTTCAGCCTGACTTCACAGTAGAAAAGCATCCACGCACGCGCGCACCGGGCAACGGCGGGATTCTCGTAGGCTGCGACTTTCATTTTGTCGAGTTCCTCTTTCAGGCGGGACTCGATTTCAGTGGTCATGAATGTGTCTCTCTCTCGTACGGCAGGATGAAAGCCGCTCACATTGGAGTATGCGCGGAAAGGGAGAAATGATCTGCAAAAGTCCGATGCTGGCGATGATCGTGATGGGGCGGAGTTTGAAGGCCGGGGGAACGACGAACGGTCTTGACATGCTCTGAATCGAACCTCTTTTGGATTCGGAATACAATCGGTTAAGCAGCGACCCAGACGAGCATGGAAAAGATCATCCGCAAGTTCTCCAGCCAGGCAGAACAGAAGGCTGAGGTTTATCGCTATTGGCGAAGCAGACCGGCGGCGGAGCGGTTCCTTGCGGTCTGGGATGCGACAGCGACCGCTTATGCGTTCAAAGGGATCAAGTATGACCCTACCCGAAGATCTGCGCCAACTCTTACTCGCATTCAACGCACACGGGGTTGAATATCTGGTCGTCGGGGGATGGGCGGTTGGGTTTTACTCCGAGCCGCGATCGACGAAAGATATCGACCTTTTTATCCGGTCGGGAGTGAAGAACAGCGAAGCGGTTTTCCGCGCTTTGACCGAATTCGGCGCTCCGCTGGCGGGCCTCACGCCGGCCGATTTCAGGGATAGCCCGACTTCTGTTTTCCAGGTTGGACTCGCTCCTGCGCGCGCCGACATCCTGCAATCCATCGACGGGGTGGATTTCGATGAAGCCTGGGCGCATCACGTTGAACTCTCGCTGGAGGGCATCGCCGTTCATGTGATCTCGGCGGAACATCTGATCCAGAACAAGCTGAAGTCCGGAAGGTTGAGCGATCTGGCGGATGTGGAGGCGATCCGGGAGGCGGAGAAGGCGGACGAAGAGAAGCACGAGTGAGATCGAATCCCAGGTCTCAAATTGAGACCGGGGGCACCCGACACAGCCGCGACGGGGGCAGGCTGCGAAATCGTTGTTCCTTGAGGCTTGATTTGGGGCTACAATTCCGGCACCCCAGAAATGGCTTGGAGGTCGACCGCAAGTGCAAGCTAAGAACCGCTGGGTAATCGCCGCTGTCGTGTGTCTGCTGGCCTTGCAGGCTGTGCAGATGGTGATCGTTCTTCGGAACGAGTCGCTGACGTGGGATGAAAGCGACCACATGTACGCCGGGTACCGGATGTGGAAGAACGGCGACTATGGTCTGAACCCCGAACACCCTCCGCTGGTCAAACTGCTGGCTGCCTTGCCCATCCTGCATGAGAAGCTCTGGGTCCCTCCGCTGAAGGGGATGGAGTTCAAAGGCGAGGCCTACCTCGGAGGTCGGGACTGGCTGGAACACAATGACGGGGGAAGCCAGCGGCTGGTTTTCCGGATGCGGATCGCTGCAGGGCTGCTGGCGATTGCGTTGTCGCTGGTGGTGTTTTTCGCGGCGCGGGAGTGGTTTGGGACCACGGCGGCCCTGGTGGCGCTGACGCTGACGGTGTTCGATCCGAATATCCTGGCGCACTCCGGGCTGGTGACGACCGATGTGGGGGCGACGCTCTTCTTTCTGGCTTCGGTGTGGACCTTTTACCGGTATGTGAAGCAGCCCACGTGGGCGCGGCTGGCGGTGGCAGGGGTCACCTTCGGGCTGCTGCTGGCGACCAAGCATTCGGGAGTGCTGCTGGGGCCGATGTTGTTCGCCCTGGTGTGCTGGGAAGTTGTGGTGGCGCCCAGGGGAACGCGAGGGCGGACGGCGCTACGGTTGTTCGGAGCGCTGGCGGCGGTCGTGGTGCTGGCGGTGGGTGTGTTGTGGTCGTTCTACGGATTTCGCTACGCGGCGCGGCCGGCGGGCCTGCAGTTGAATCCGACGCTGGACGCCTATCGCCAGCAGATGAACGGGTTCGACAGCGGGGTGATCTGGTGGCTGGCGCATCTGCGGGTTCTGCCGGAGTCGTACCTGATGGGAATGGTGGATATCCGGGTCTTCGTCCGGGGATTCTCGACGTACGTGCTGGGGCAATGGCATCCGCACGGGGTGTGGTGGTATTTCCCCGCGGCCATCACGATCAAGACGACGCTGGGGATGCTGGGCCTGGTGACGCTGTCGGGATATGCGCTGTTGACCGGCAAGCTGGGAAGAGACCGGGAGCATTTGCGCGCGGTGGTGTATGTGGTTGTGGTGTGGGTCGGGTACCTGGTGACGGCCATTCTGAACGGGCTGAATATCGGGGTGCGCCACATTTTGCCGTTGTATGCGCTGGCGGCGGTGATCGCAGGGGCGGGAGTGGCTGCTCTGGCGCCGCGGTCGCGCGCCTGGATGGGGGTGTGCGCGGCGCTGGTGGCGGCGCACATCGTGTCGGCGCTGAGCGTGTTTCCCAACGGGCTGGCGTATGCGAACGAGGCGTGGGGCGGGGCGAGGAACACGCACAAGGTCCTGAACGACTCGAATGTCGACTGGGGGCGACAGTTGTACCAGGTGAAGGCGTGGGAGGACCGGCACGCGGGGGAGGACTGCTGGTTTGCGTACACCGTGCGGCCGTTCATCAATCCGGAGACGTACGGGATTCATTGCCACGTCTTGCCGAATGGACTGGGCGGCGCGGGGAAGGAGGCCGTGCCGGCGGTGATTCATGGCGCAGTGCTATTGAGCGCGGCCGAGGTGGATGGCTCGCTGTGGCCGAGTGCGGAGTTGAATCCCTACCGGGAGTTTGGGCAGAGGACGCCCGATGAGGAGATCGATTATGGCGTGCTGGTGTATCGCGGCGATGTGCCGATGGCGGATGTGGGCGGCCTGAGCCGGGCATTTCTTGCCTGGGACAAACTCGAGGCCAAGCAGCCACAGGAGGCGTTGCAGCTGGCCGAGGAGGCGGTGAAGCTGGCTCCGGATCATCTGTTTGCGCAGTGGGCTCTGGGGGACGCCGCGGC
>DASXGD010000472.1:0-5024 GCA_036489245.1 Occallatibacter sp.
CCCGGGCCTTGAGCAGGGCCTCGCCGGCGACCGCATCGAACGCCTCGAAGGCATCCTGAACGGCACCTGCAACTTTATTCTCAGCCAGATGGAGGAGGGCGCGGAGTTTGCCGCGGTGCTGGCGGAGGCCCAGGCCAAGGGGTACGCGGAAGCCGATCCCACCGAGGACGTCGGCGGTTTCGATGCCCGCGCCAAGTTGGCGATTCTGATGCGCCTGGCGCTGCGGGTGGAAGTCAACCCCGAAGAGATTGTGCCCCGGTCGATCACCTCGATATCGGCCGTGGACTTCAGCTATGCGCAGTATCTTGGGTACACCATCCGCCAGGTATCGCGCGCACAGAAGAGCAATGGAACGGTCGCGGCAACGGTCGGCCCCATGCTCGTGGATCAGCGTTCGCCCCTGGCGTGGTCGCGGGGTACGGAAAACATGGTTATCGCCAGCGGTCATTATGGCGGCAATGTCGTGTTTTCGGGTCATGGCGCCGGAGGGCATCCTACTGCGGTCGCGGTGGTCAGCGATCTTCTTGCCCTGGCTCATCGCTCACGGCGGGTCGAGATTCCGTCCGCGCCGGCCACGGTTGCCGCGGAATTTGAAGTGCCGCACTACATCCGCTTCCTGGTCGACGACCGGCCGGGCATCGTGGCCGAGATCACCGGTTCCCTGGCGCGGGAGCGTATCAACATTCGTGCCATCGTGCAGAAGCCGGGCTTTCCCCAGCACGCACTGCCGTTTGTGGTTACAGTGGAGCCGTGCCGGTCTTCGGCGCTGCATCGGGCCCTGGAACGGATTCAGACGATGGAGTGCCTGCTGGAGCCTCCGCTCGATCTTCAGATACTGGAATGAAACAGGGATCAGGGAACAGAAAAAGCGAAGGCTGCGGGAGTCGGAGTGATTGACACGATTTATCGATGTGAGATTTGCGGCGAGGAGTCCGAGCGACCGGTGCGGTGGGTGGTTATCCATTGCAGCGACGAGAAACTAACGGTCTTCAAGTGGAATCAAGAGGCCGCCGATACCCGCGGCGCTCGCCATTACTGCGGCGAGGCGCATGCGCAGGTGTATATCAGCCGCTGGTTCCAAGCGTTTTGCGGAAAATGATCTTGTTGCGCAACCGTCATTTTCCGGGTGTCAGCCGGCAGCAGTCGCCGGCACCGGCGGGTTCATTGGCCCCGGCGTCCAGAACAACTTTCCAGTTTCCGTCGGACTGTTTACGCCAGATGGTCATGAATCGGCCGGAGGTCGTGACCGGATTGCCGTTGGCGTCCTTGCTGTGGCCCTCAAAGTGGCCCCAGGTATAGCCCATGTCTCCGGAAGGCCCCATCACCGCGTCTGTCGGCGTCCAGGTGAGCTGGTAGGCCTTCGGCGACCAGTTGGCCGATTTGGCGATTGCCACGCGCCCGATCAGCGGCGCCTCGCCATTGCCCAGGGCGACTCCGTCTTCGGCAAACCAATCGGCGAACGCGGCCCCACCGCGCTCCAGCACATCCTTCGCAAAACGGGTCTCGAGATCGAAGAGCAGGATCTTTCCGTTGTTCACCGTGGGATCGGAAAGCGGATTGGGCGCCGCGGACGGCGCCACCGGCTCGAGCGACTGCGCCTGTGCGGCGTGTCCAGCGGCTCCGGCCAGGGTTCCGGCCACGACGATGGCGGAGAGAACGCTCTTGAATGAAACAGACATGGCAAACTTCCCCAGTTCCCCTGCAGTGGTCTATAGGCTCATCCTACAACCGATCGGGTGGAGTTTGTTGCGGGGCGTTTGCGGACGTGGCAATATTCGAGGAGGATCCGACGCGGCCGTGCGTCGAAGCCCCACGTCGATTCAATTGCATAGCAGGGTCTTTTCTCCGATTTGTCAGCCGGTCGTTTGGAGCACATTTGAAACGCGACCGAAGACTCCATCTCTGCCCATGAGGGCTACGGCTTGAGAGTTTCCCGCCGATAACGGCCAAATAAAATTTGAAGAGGTAATGAGGAATATGAACGATCGAGAGCAGTCCATCAAGGCGATATCAACAGAAGCTGTGCAGTGGCGTCACGCGCTTCATCAGAACCCTCAAACTAAGTACGAGGAGACTTTTGCGAGCGACCTGATATGCGAAAAGCTCAAAGAGTGGGGTATTCCCTTCGAGCGAGGAATCGCGGGCACGGGCGTCGTGGCAACAATTCATGGGCGTAAGAATCAATCTGATCGAACCATTGCGTTCCGAGCCGATATGGACGCCCTGGATATTCTTGAGCAGTCGGGACAAGAATGGAGTTCGCGAGTTTCAGGCAAAATGCATGGTTGCGGTCATGATGGGCATACGGCCTCCTTGCTGTTGCTCGCCCGTTACCTGAATCAAACCAAAAACTTTGACGGTTTAATTCGCTTGATATTTCAGCCTGCCGAGGAGGGGGGCCGCGGGGCGGCCACCATGCTTCAGGAGGGCTTGCTCAACAGGTTTCCATTCGATGAGATATACGGCTATCACAATTGGCCGAGCCTGCCGCGCGGTGTTTTCGCAATTCGCTCCGGGCCTATCGCTGCGGCTTCCGATGATTTTGAAATCCATTTAACGGGCAAGGGTGGCCACGCAGCAATGCCTCACTTTACAAGAGACGTCATCCCAGCTGCTGCGCATCTTGTTTTGGCCCTCCAGACACTGGTAAGTCGTGAGTCCGATCCAATGGATTCTGTTGTGTTGAGCATTACAAACGTCTCCGCAGGTACTGGAGCAGTAAACGTAATCAGCGGAAAGGCCTCGCTGACAGGAACCGTTCGCACATTTCGACAGGATATTCGTGAACGCATTGAAGCACGAATGCGAGTCATGGCAGATGGAGTTGCCAGCATGTTCCAAGCGGAGACCGAAGTTTATTACAAGAAAGTATCCGACCCTGTCATCAATTATCCCGAATTCACCCATCACTGCCAGGCCGCTGCGGAAAATATAGTGGGCCAGAAGAATGTGCGGGACTTCGAGCCGGTCATGGGATCGGAAGATTTCGGCGGATTTCTTCAGGTGAGACCGGGTGCATTCATCGCAATTGGACAGGCCGAGGAAGACAGCTCCAGTCCCCATAACGCCATGCTGCATTCGCCGCATTACGACTTCAATGATGCGATTCTGCCGATTGCGGCGACGTACTTTGCTGAACTTGCGGAGAGCCGCCTGCCGATCGGCCAATCATAGCTGATAGCGGCTGACCTAAGAACACGGCCATTTTCGCAGACGTTTTCGCGCGTTCGGGTTGAATCAACGCCAAACCGAACCGCAGATGTTTTGACTCCAGTCGCTGCGGCGACATTCGCTCCTCATGACAACTTCTTGCGAGGTTCCGGGAGAAAAACCGCCCACCCGCCGGGGCGTTCAGATTTGGACAGTTCATTCGTCGCGGAGCAAGATGAGTGGATCGGCCGCCAGCGCACGGCGCGCCGGAAGCCAGGTAGCTGACAGGCCGATGAACAGCATGAAGACAAGGACGCCTGCCAGCACGAGCGGGTCCCGGGGCGTGGCCTGATACACGATGAACGAGAGGACCTTTGTAGCGGCCAATCCCAGCAACAGTCCCGCAACCGACCCGAACGTCAGCAGCCGCAAGGCCCGACCCAGCGCCGCGCCGAGAACTTCGCGGCGGCCCGCTCCCAGCGCAATGCGAATTCCCAGTTCGCGCATCCGCTTGCTTACGGAGTATGCGGCCATTCCGAAGATCCCGGTCACCGCGAGCATCGCGCCCAGCCCGCCCAACACGCCCAATGCCATGGAGGCGGCGCGCGCCGCAAAGAGTGCCGCGTCCAGTTTTTTCGTCCAGGTCGTGATCGTGTACGGCAGTCCCAGGTTGAGATCGCGGAGCGCCTGTTGCAGCGGGGCAGCCAGTTCCCTGACATCGCCATGAGAGCGAACCAGGATCCACGTCTCGGGAGTTGGCGATTGCAGGATGGAGAGAAACATGGCCGCCTGAGGATCTTCAGAGAGGCTCTGATACTTTCCGTCCTCGACGATGCCCACGACCTGGACACGCTTTCCGCCCCAGAGCTTGAAGTGGCCTCCCACGGCGCGTTGTTCCGAACCGAAAACCTTGCGCGCGAATTCCCGGTTCACCACGGCCACCCGCGGCGCGTCGGGGCCGTCGTTCCAGGTAAACGTTCGCCCTTGATGCAGGGTGGTACCGGCGGCTTCAAAGTAGCCCGGCGAAGAGTAATACTCCATCGCATCGGCGACCGAGTTGGAGGGCTTGTAATCGGTCGCGCTGTCGGCGAATACCGTCGAATCGCTCCAGCCGAGATTGAGCGGAATGCGGTTTGCATAGGCTGCAGCGGTCACGCCGGGGACGGCGGAGACCGCGTCGAGCATTCTCCTCTGCAAAACGGGCGCCTGCGCTGCCGTATATCCGCCCATTCCAAGATCGGTGTTGATCTGCAGCGCATTCCCGGGAACAAAGCCGAAGTTGCTATGCAGGGAGCGCATCATGCCGCGCACCGCCACCAGCGACGAAGTCACCAGCACCGCGCATACCGCGATCTGCCCCACAAGAAGCACATCCCGCAAAGTAAACCGCCGCGCGATGGCCGCGCCCATCGTACCGCTCTTGATCCCCTGGTACGGATTTGCCTTGAGTACCTGGCGCAAGGGAACCAGGCCGAACAACAGTCCGCTCACCACCGCCAGGACCAGAGCCAGCCCATATGTGCGCGCGTCGGGATCGACCGGCACATTGATGGGGATATTCGGGACCGGCTGCCATGCGGTTATGGCGCGCAGCAGCGGGATGCTTCCGGCCAGCCCCAGCGCGCTGCCTCCCAGCGCGACCAGCATGGCTTCGGTGAGCATCTGGCGGATGATGCGACGGCGGCTGGAACCGAGCGCCAGGCGGAGTGCGACTTCGCGCGAGCGGTCGGCCGCACGGGCGGCGAAGAGGCTGCCCAGGTTAGCGCAGGCGGCCAGCAGAATCAGCCCCGCGAGCAACATGAGAGCCGCGACGAACCCACGGACCGGGCCGCCCAGCATGTCGCCGAGCAGGCCGGGACGGGCCAGGGAAAAAG
>DASXGD010000336.1:0-10761 GCA_036489245.1 Occallatibacter sp.
TCCTCGGTCAGCAAGCGCAGCAACAAAAACTCCGGATACCGAATTTCAGACAGCCCGACCGTAACACCCGCCTGCAGCGCAAAATCCAGATCGATGGTCTGCGCGATCAACTGGCCCGCGGGAGACTGCAGGTAATCGTCGAGCAACTGCGAGGGGCATTCGTCGCACTGCGGCGTATCGTTCGTAGCCTCGGGATGGTACATCAGCACCGTGCCGCATTCGCCCGGGCCCGGACACAGTTGGTCCCGGCGCAGGATGCGGTGGAAGATGAAACGCGGCGACGGATCCTGCGGCCAGCCGCCGCCCTCTAAAAATTTGATTCGTCATACTTCGGCATCGCCTCTTGCTCGATAGCCGAGATCACCGCGCGAATGGCGGAATCCTTATGCACGGCTGGCACCGGCCCCTCGTATGCTTCTCCCTTGCCGCCGCACTTATCCCATAGCGAGGCGGCGGCGTCGAGATTGGTGCGGATCTCCTGGCGGTTGTAGGGCAGCGAAATCAACCGCGTCGACTTCTGCAGCGTGCGTACTTCATCCATCGTGGGGATGCGCACGGTGTGTTTGGTTTCCCCCATCAGAGTATTGAGTGTGACATCGGCGCTCTCCGCCCCCAATTGAACGTCGATGACGTCGCAGGTAGCCAGGGTGTCGATGATGCGCGTGGCTTCCGCCTGGGTGAGCGCCTGCGCCCCATTGAGTTTGATCGAATCATAGAGTTTGGCGTCGGCCTCTCCGGTGTCGATCTGCGTCTCGGTCTGCCCGCGCCCGAGCTGCACCTGCATGATCTTGCGCCGCCTGCGGTGCGCGGCCCACTCCTCATCGTTCGGCCAGCGCACGGTAATGTCCGCTTTGCCGGTTGCGGTACGAAGGCCAATCGTAATGGTGGAGTCGGTGTTGAACATACTAAAGCCCTAAAATTCCGTCCTGTATGCAGGTGGCCGTGAGAGTCACGATGGGGGTCACGCCATCGGTGGGTTGCAGCAGCGTTACGCCGCACTGCACGGTGACGATGTTATTGTCGTCTCCATTCACCACGCTCTGCATGCGCACGCGCGGCATCTGGATCTGGAAGCTATGGTATAAGGTCCCTGCAATGAGCGCGCCCTGCACGCCAATCGTCGCCGTACCTTCCACGCCGTTAATCAGGTTGTTGTACTCGGTCGAGCCCTTTTGCGCGCGGGCCACGAAGGAGAACATCATTTCGCGGATGCCATATTCCATGCGTCCGCGCACGGCATAGCCGTTCTGCGTCCCCGAGCCAGGATACAGGCCCGTATCGAGGCGCACGTTATTATTCCAGCGGAACTCCGATGAGATGAACGACTGCGAGAGCACATAGTCCACCCCATTAATCGTGATCGTAGCGCCTGCGGCATTCAGAAAATGTTCCTGTGTGATGGCCGGCAGCGGGCTGAGTCCCGGCACTTGCACATGCCCACTGCCGGGGAGATTGCAGCTCACCCGGCAATTGGCGCGGCCAGGGCCCGACTGCATCGTGAGCGTCCAGTCGCCCACCACGCAACCTATCAACATGCGGTCGATTACCGAGTTCGGCGTGGGGCGGATCTGTTCATCCCAGGAAAACGTCGGCAGATTGATACAATCGACAGCCGGATCGTTGGGGACCGCCGCGTAAGTGACACCCGTAGCCGCAGTGCCCGTTTTGGTGGCTTTCCCCGTGGTGAAACAAAACAGCCAGGCCAGAAACTCACTGGACGCGTACTTTTCGAGAGCCACGCTCGCGTCCTGGTAGGACGGAAACACTTGACTCGGAAATTCGTTGCCCTTGCCGATATCGAGGGCGTTGGTCTCATTAACCGGATTCAGCACTGACACGGCCGGATTAACCTTAGTGAGACTCCACATCTGGCCAATGAGGTTGGCGGTCGAAACATCGGCTTGCGGCGCGTAGCCGAAGGCAATGCGCGTCTCTTGAACATTGGCCGGACAGGACGTGACGGCCTTGGCAGCTCCCGGTGGAATGCGGGACGTGGGCGGTTCTATCGTTGCGGTGGACATAAAGCGGCAAACCTCCTTTGAGGGTTATGGATTCGGCCAATCTCCGGTTTCAAGGGTTGTGGTTTCGATGAGCATGTAATCCACGCCCTCGGTATCGGTATTCCGGGAAATGCGTTCGACCTTCGTTGGCAGCAGTCCGGCCAGGATCGGACAGTTCCGCCAGACCATGCCGTCGCCGGGATTCGGTACGCCCGCCATGATGGCATCGATCAGATCGAGATCGGAGGCGCTGGGCAGCGAGCGGATACAGATGTCCATCGCATGCGACCACTTACTCATCTCGCCCTCGGTCAGATCGGTTCCGCGATAGACGACGAGCACCTGCCCCGGCTGCATCTGATAAATCGCCTTATCGACGGAGTTGGCTGTCGGATTGAGATCGATGTAAGCGACCACCGGATCGACCGGCGCGAGAATCTGAACGAGTTCCGGCACGCCGCTGAGAGTGGCAGCCAGGGCGTTCACTAGCTTGGTCAGCCCGATCATGGCCGCGGACGCCCTTTCGTGCCGTCCATCGGGATCCACGCCTTCTGGACATAGATTCCGTATTGCGCCTGGCTTTCATCGGTGATCGCCTTAAAGTCGGTGAGAGCGAAGCCGATCATCTGATCATATTTGTTCGCGCGGAGCGCCTTCGCCCGCTCGAGGCGCGTCGTATTCTCCGCGCGGATCCTGCCTTCGACAGCCTTGCGCAGTGTGAAATTAGCGAGCGTCTTGCCGGTCATAACCATATCCCGCGTAGGCCGCTTATGCAGGAACTTTTGCTTGATGATCGCGTAGTGGACACTCAGCTTCTTCGCGGGATTGCCGGCAGCGTTCACCGCCCTCGACCAGCGGGCTTTCTGCTCGGCCACCATCTTGTCGCCAATGATGCGCAACTGAGGGTTGCTCAGATTCGGCCCGCGCACGCGTCCGGTTTTCTTAACCTGAATCTTCAGCGTGGTAGCCATCAGAGCACCGCCCCCGCTTCCTGAACCACGATCACGGAAAAGCCCACGGCGAGCGCAGCGATGCGCACCACCTGATACTGCTTTGCGTCCTTTTGCACCATGTCCCCTGGCGCGGGAGGCACGGTCAGATCGGCGTTCCGAATGTCCATATGGCTGTAGCGCCCAGGGGAGACCTCTTCATCCGACGCACCTTCCTTCCAGAGCACCGAGATCGAAACCGACTGCCAGATGTCGCCTTGCGGCAAATACGACACCGCCCGCCCGAAGGTCGCCACCTGCGCGGGCCAGAACATCCCCGGCAGGTAGGAGTCGATAAACGGATTGATGGGTGTGGCCGCCATGGTGTCGTGCCTTTGCTGCGCCTGCGCCCCTAAACCCCCAGTACGATCCAGAGGCGCACATTGCGCATTCCGCTGGCACGCGGAATCTGTTACGCCACCTTCGCCATGAGCGATGCGTTAGGCCGGAACGGCACCATCAGAGGCGCGGATTGCAGCATGACGTAGCGCACGCTCGGGTCGTATTGAATCCAGCTTTTCACGTAATACGGGACGGGCTGCAGGCCGATTTCCTCATCCCGGATCGCGCCATAGGCCTGTACGCCTTCGAGCTGCGGCGAGCACATCAATATGGTCCCGGCTGGCAGGATGGGCTTTTCGACGCCTGTGGCCGGGTCGACATACCAGCCGCTATAGACGAAGATATTGAAGCCTTCAATGGTGCCCATCTGCACGCCGCCTTCGGTGACTTGCGCGGTGGGCTGCATCGACGGCAGTTCGGTATAGCGCCGGAAGACATTCAACACCTGCATGATATTGGCGTCGGCGCGAAACAGCTTCCAGACATCCACTGTCATAATCACGTCCTGCGGGAAGACGCCGGTGTCCTCCAGGCAGATTTGCGCCCAGTCCTGCAGGTTGTCGAGAATCTTCGCGGTCCCGGCGCTCCACAAAGGATTGGCCAGAATCGTGTGGGTGGCGGAGCGCAGGAAGTCGACTACCTGCGTGGGGTACTTGTCGCCCGCGATGGTGGATTTGCCGGTTGTCAGCACCTCCCCGCACATGACCTCCAGCCTGCGCCGGAGAATCGTTAACTGATCCTGCATGTCGAACGCGATGAGCGCCCGCACGCGGTCAGCCGGCGACATGGTGCCGCCGATCTGCTCACCCGCCATGCGTTTCAAGGGCCGGTTCATATCGAACACGCGTTTATCCTTGATGTAGGCCGGGGTGAAGGTGTTGGTGACAAAGCCTTGCGAAGCCACCACCTGACCTTCCACCAGAGGCGAGACGAAAGGCGCCACGCGCCGCTTGCCCTGAATCACGTCAAAGTGGATCTGTTCGCTCGATTCGGCCTGCGTGATCCCGAAATACCGGTCCAGCAAAAACTGTGGGTTGCCCAGTAAGCTCTGGAGAACGGCAGTCAATACGTCCGTACTAAAGACATCAGCCATGTGGCGTAACTCCATTCAACTGGGTTGAGAGTGAGAGGTCATGCGGCGCGCCGCCCGTGCCAGGGGATCGACGCGCCGCGCTTGCGGGACGGTTTAATGCCTGGGGTTCTGAACCGGGACCTTGGGCTTGTCCTTGTTCACGTCGTCCTTCTCCTGGGAATGGCTCGCCGTGGCGGAATGTTGCGGGTGAGCTTCCTGCCGCTTTGCCTCTTCATAGAGAGCGTCTTCCTTCTTCGCCTCTTCGCGGAGAGCTTCCGCCTTGTCCTTGTGACCGAGAGCGTCTTCCTTCTTCGCTTCTTCGCGAAGCGTCTCGGCTTTCTGCTGGTGCTTCTCGGCGTCCGTCGTGGCGATGGTTTGCGGGAGCGGGCCGCCTGTGGCCGGCAGACCGGTCATCGGCACCAGCAGACCCGAGCGCTGTTCGACGGTGAGAACGTAAACGCCGAAGTCCCAGAGATTCGCCACGTCCGAAGCCGCGCCTGCCGCGCTGAAGGTCATGGCGGTATCGAGGAACTTGCCCTGCGTATAGACGATGCCGGTGGCTTGCCCGCCAGTCGTGTCGATGTCGGCGGCGAGAATGCAGCGTGCCACGCCCGTACCGGAAACCGGCGTCAGCACCGTCGTCCCGATGATGGGCGTACCGGCAGCGGGCCCGTATAATACCGTACCGCGCGGAATGATGGCGGCAGCGGTCGCGATGAGCGCGCTTTGCGAAATCGTATCACCCGCGACGAGCGGGTCGAAATTATACGTGTTAGCCGTAAAACTGGCCTTCGAGATGGGGGAAGTGGGAGGTGTTGTTGCCATGTGTCGGTTCTCCTTCGGCTACTACTGAATGTGGACCCGCCTGCGGTCCTTCGGCACGAATGCCAGGATGCGTTGGGCTTCCGCGGTGGGAGTGTCCTTATCATCCGACGCCTCGCTCTGCACGCCCACCTGCGGATTGGGAACGTTGTTCATGCGGGCGTGGAATCCGCTGTTCGCCTTGGCCACGGGAGCGGCGAGAAGCAGCTTCTTGGCGACCTCGGGACTGTGGCTGGTTTCAAGGGCCAGTGCGCGGGCCAACTCTTCCCGGCCCT
Source organism: Occallatibacter sp. (assembly GCA_036489245.1). Classification (GTDB taxonomy): domain Bacteria; phylum Acidobacteriota; class Terriglobia; order Terriglobales; family Acidobacteriaceae; genus Telmatobacter. Next base: position 5,501 of record DASXGD010000336.1, read on the forward strand.
TGGCTTCCTCGCTTGTCAAAATTGCAGCGATGCGCTGCCGTTCTTCAGTTGGCGTTAGCAAGTCTCCATCTCCTTCTGGGCTGGAACCGGCTGCGGCTGCCTTTTCTTTGCCCTCTTCGTCTTCATCATCGTCATCCTCATCAGGATCATCGTCGCCGCCGTCTTCTTCGCTTTCCTTATCGTCTTCATCGTCCTTGGCGGAGGATTGAGTTTCCAGAGCGGGAGGCGGGGTGCAATCCTGCTCGTTGTTGATCTGTTCCTCGTCTGTCTCTTCTTCCAACTCTTCCTCGTCGAACGGGCCATCTGCCTGCGCGCCGACGCGCAGGCCCGGCTTGTCGCGGATCTGGCGCACGGGCATTCCGGAGCGGTCCCCGCCCATGACAGCCCCCTGCAACGATCCCATCTCATCCGCCATGCCAGCGGCCACGGCAGCCGGGGCCATCATTACGGCACCCCTTCCAAAGTCGCTTTCCACACGCTCGGGCGTCGTGCCGCGAAACTGCGCCACCTTGCCGATAAAGATTTGCGCCATCGCATCCACCATGGATTGCAGTTGCGCGCGGCCTTCATCGGTGCCGGGATCGGTGCGTTTGAGCGGGCTTTGCGAGGAGACGACGTCGTAACGCTTGACGCCGGATTTCTGATCCGCTGCGGAGGAATCGATCACCGTGGCGAGGACGCCGATGGAACCGAGCTGCGCCGTCTCATCGGCCACGATTTTGCCCGCCGCCGAGGCCAGCCAATATGCGCCGGAAGCACCCAGACCGCCCACGTAAGCCGTCACCGGCTTTTGCGAGTTGGCCGCGCGGATCGAATTGGCCAGCTCGTTGATGCCATCGATCTGGCCACCGGGCGAATTGATTGAGAGCACGATGGACCGCACCATCGGATCGTCGAGCGCGGACTGGAGTCCCGCCGACACCTCCTCGACGGAAGTGCCGCCCAAGAGCCACGTCCAGATGGAGCGATAGCGGAACAGCGCCCCGCGAATGTCGATCACCGCCGTTCCGTTCGCTGTGGGAACGTCGGTATCAATGCCGGAGGCGCTCAGTCGCGCTGCGGCTTCAAAGTCGGGATGATCGGCTACGCGGCACATCATCTCCATGGCGTCGCGGGTGATGGCCCACGGCTTATCGCTAAACACTTCCATCGCAATGGGCATTTGATCGGGCATCGCTTACACCACCTCCCGGAGCGGCGATTCTTCTGGTTCGGCTGGATAGCCGAGCGGCTTCGGCGGGGCTGGTTCCTGCCACAGTCCCGCTTCCTGCAGACGTTTCTTTTCGATCTGGCGTTGGTCGATCACGTCGTTATAGTCGAGTCCCTGTTCGGCGCATTCGATCTCGAGCGTCGAGATGCCGGTCGCGATCCGCACCTGCGCGGCTTCGGCTTCTTTGACCGGGTCGATCCAACCGCGTCCCGGTCCAATCCACTTGGCCCGCGTGTACAGCCTGCGCCGCTCGTAAAAATCGGGGGCTTCGATCAGTCCCGCGTTCACGGCTTCCTCGAACCAAAGCTCATAGACCGGCTGCGCCCAGTACGTCGTAAGCCAGCTGCGGCGTGTCGTGAAGTAGCGCCAGGATTCGAGGAGAGCGGCGCGGGCGCTGGAATAATTCGTTTTGGAATAGTCCTTCATCACCTGCTCGTAGGGCAGGCCCATCGAAAGACCGATCTGGCGCAGTACAAATTCCGAGAACGCGGCGAATTGCGGAGCGGGGCGGTCGGGTGCGAAGGGCACCATCTTATCGCCTGGGTAGAGCGGGATGAATGTGCCGCCTTCGAGCTGCACGCGATATTCGTTCTTCGCCGCCAGATAGCCATTGGCATCGCCACCGACCATTTCCGCCAGGGTCGACGGATCAAGGGGCGTCTCGATGATCCCCGCTACCAGTGCGTTCACAATGGCCGATTGCAGTTCCGCCCGCTGGTAGCTGTCGAGCATTCGGAACTGTTCCAGTACCGGAGCCAGCAGTGGCTTGCCGCGTGTCTGGTCGACGCGATCCGGCGAGTAGACATGAATCACGCGCTTGCGGCCCCAGTCCGTTTCAGCCGGGATGCATTCCCACTCGCCAGCGATGCCGCCGATGGCCGGGAAGAACATCGCGGGCCAGGTCGAGATTTTACGAATGTGGTACGCCGTGGGGCGTCCGTACACGTCCATTTCGATACCGCCGCGCAAGCAGAGCGTGGGCGTCATGTTGCCGGGATTCGATAAGCGGTCGGTGTCGACCAGCTGAAAACAGGTTTTGAATGCCGAGGACTGCGGACGGTCGATCCACAGCGGGAGCGCCAGACCTTCCCCGTTCTGCAGCACGGAGCGGAACATCAGCGTCGTCAGTCCGGTAAAGGTGAGCTTGCCCGCTATGTCGATGGCCGTGGTGTCGGCCCAGGCTTTCCACAGCGACTCCACATCGCGGCCCCACGCCTCGCCCCAGTCGGCATCCTTACCGAGAGCGCGATAGTCGGGCCACGCAGAGAGGCGCAACTGGCTGCCAATCACGTTATCGAGGATGGTCTGGAATGCTCCTGCCGCCACGCCCGTGTTGCGGTCCAGATCGCGCGACCGGGCCACGAGCGTGCCCATGTCGCTCAGGAGTTCCGCGTCCGCAGCGGCGCGGATCGGCAGCCAGTTCGACATCTGCTTGCGGATCCAGGAAGCGCCGGTGTAAGGCGTATCGCGGTAGCCGTAGCGCCCGTAACCGTAGCCCATGCCGTAGTTCCATGCGCCATCCGACGATTGGCCGCGCATGCCGCCGAAGAGACGCGCCAGGAAACCGGGCTTCTTGGCTAGTTGTTGCGCTAGCGGATTCGGCGGTTGCTGCGGCTGTTGCGGTATCTGCGGCTGTTGCGGTGACATGTTGCTTATGGCCACCCGCAAAAGCTGAAGGGCTTGCGGACGTTCACGCCGCTACTGCCGTACCCGTTGGTGGCGGAGGCGCTGGAAACCACGCCATTCAGGTAATCGATCAAGCGCTGTAAGTCGGCTGCGTTGGTAGCTGTGAAGGTCACCCGGCCAAGCTGCGGAGTTTCGACTCCCGAAGGCATCTGGCCGATGAGTAGGTTGAAGTAAGCCTGTTGCGCCTGGGCGAGCATCGTGGTGGCCTGATCCACGGTGAGATTGCGCAGCGCCACTTTCAGGTCCATCGGCATCGGTGCGGGGCGACTGAAGGGAGGTGTCATAGGTTACTTACTCCAGAAAACTCTCACTGTTCCCGCCGAGAGGCCGGAACTGCGGCATAGGAGTCTGGGACCTCGCACCGGTCGACGACCGCGCGGTTCCCGCGGTGCCACCGGCGCGTAATGCGGATTCCATCTCATCCCAGCGCTTCTCGGGAAATACTTCCATGCGGAGAACAGCCGCCGCCGCACGGGCATAGATCCGGCAGTCGAGGGCTTCATTCCGGTCGCGGCGTTTCTCCCACTTGGTGGTCGTTCGGCCGGCTATCGTGTGTGTAATCAACTGCTCGGCGCAAAGCTGATCGAAGAACTCTTTGCCGTATCCCGGAAAGTGGCAGAAGCCGGCAGGCCAGGTGTCGCCGGCCGCCAGGTCGGGAACCGCCAGGCGCAGGGAGCGGTACAGCTCCTCTTTGCCGATCGAAGTATTCACCGGCCAGAGCCGGACGCCGCCTTTCACGATGCGGCCACCGGCCGTGACATCCATGAACGAAGGCGCTCCCACGAACGCGGAAATGTGAGAGTGGGTGTCGCCCTTGACGGCCATCACGGTTTGCGATCCCATGCGCCGCACCCAATCGTAGACGCGCATGGTGTTAAACCCGGAGTCGACGGCGAGTTTTTTGATGCGCAGCGCACCACCGTAAAAGCTGGGGAACTCTTCATCCAGCAGTTCCGCCAGTTTTGCCCACACCTCGGGCTGATTGGTGTTGCCCTCGAACACGCGGTAATCGACCGACCACGATTCCCGGTTGCGTCCCCAGGCCACGACCTCGCATTCGATGCGGTTGATCTGCACATCGACACCGGCGGTGAGGATGAGGCCGCCCTCGGGCACTTCGCCCATCGCGTAGAGTTCGCGCCGCTCGTAGAGACGGTCGACGTCGGGGACTTCGCCCTGATCGGCCCAGGTCACGCCCAGCACGGTGTTGTAGAACGCCTGCATCTTCTCCGGCGAAACCATGCTCTTCTCCTTCATCCGCATGATCTGAGTCCAGGAAAGCCAGCCCACCGGCGAATAGTAGCTGGATAAGTGAAAACCGCGGGTAACCCCGTCGCCCAGGCCCAGAGAGCGCCACTCGCCCTCGGCTAGCATGACGGTCTTCTCGTGGTCGAAGATTTCCTGCTCGCACTCCTGGCAGCGGTATGCTGCGCGGTGCTGCATCTGTTCGGACCATTGCAATTGCTCCGGCAGCAAGGTGATAAATACGCCGCACCGGGGACACGGCACAAAGTAGTAGTTCTGATCCGACTGGCTGAAGAACGTCTCGATGCGGCTGCGGCCCGCAATGGTGGGCGTGGAGGCGATGAAGATTTTCTTGCGCCGGAAATTCGACGTGCGCGCGATCGCCAGGTCGCAGGGTTCGCCCTCGCGGTCCACATTCGCCGGATAGGCGTCCACCTCGTCGAGAAACAAATAACGCGCGGCCATGGAGCGGAGCTGCTTCGCGCTATTGGCGCCGGCTAATACCAGGATGCCGCCCAGGAACTCTTTTGCCAGAATGGTGTTCCCCGAGTCACGCTCCTTCGGGGACCGGACCAGTGTACTGAGGATGGGACAGTCTTCGATCAACGGACCGATGCGCTGTTTCGAGTTGCGCTTCGCCATCGTCTCCGTGGGTTGAACAACCAGCATGGGGCCAGGCGCGAGGTGGATCACGTAGCCCATCCAGTTGATGCCGGCTTCCGTCGCCCCGACTTGGCTGCCCTTTTGGAACACCACCCGTTCGCACGGCGATTCGGGCATCAGCGCGTCCATGATTTCGCGCAGGTACGGCGTGCGGCTGGTGCGCCATAAACCGGGTTCGGGCGACGAGCGGGTCGTCAGCACCCGATACTGATCGGCCCACTCGCTGATGGCCAGCTTAGGATCTGGCCGTGCCCCCTGGCGGCACGCTTTCTCGGTGGCCTCATAGGCGCGCGCAAGACCTGGCAGGGAAGCGTGCAGCATGTTCCCTGGAGTGATCATGCGGCCAGCTTCCCTTCCGAATAGGCGTCGAACACCTTGCGCAGTTCGTCTTCGAGTAACTGCTGGCATGCGCCGATGTTCGATTCCGTCGCCAGCAAGGGAGCAATGCGCGACGGGA
>DASXGD010000350.1:0-16899 GCA_036489245.1 Occallatibacter sp.
CATTGCCACGGACGTGTGGTACGCTGCTCCATGAGCCAGTCCCAGTCCCAGGTTGCCGCCACCATTGACGAGTACGAGTTCGTGGAACAGTGACGCTCTGGCCTGGCAGTGCCGTAGCCGTATATGGAATTTCTTGAAGATTCGCCAGAAAACGAAGCCTTGGACGGACAAGTTAAACCTGGAGTGATCCGCATAATCCTCGCGGATTCCCAGGCCATTTACCGTGTCGGAATTCGCAAGGTCTTTGCGCTCGAAGACGATCTGCGGGTCGTGGCGCAGGCAGACTCCCTCGAAAACCTCCGCGCCGCCATTGAGCGCTACCCAACCGATGTCGTGCTCCTCGAAGGAGCGCTCCTGGCCGGTAGCGCCAATGCGATTCACGAACTCCTTCGCGTCGCCCCCGATTTGAAGCTCATCGTTCAGGCCGTGACCGCCGACGAAAGCCATACAGTCGAGCTTTATCGCAAGGGAGTGCGCGGGATCATCTCCCGCTCCATTTCGCCTGACCTGCTGGTTCGATGTGTGCGCCGAATCGCAGCCGGCGAGACCTGGATCGACAATCAATCGATCAACTGGGTAATCGAGGCGTATCGCGCCCAAGCGGCGGCGCTCGTCAGTCCCAAGAGCCAACCGCGTCTCTCGCCGAAAGAAATGGCTATCATCACCTGCATCACCCAAGGTAAGCGGAACAAGGAGATCGCCTACCAGTTGGGGACGACGGAGCAGGTGATCAAGAACTATCTGCGCAAGATTTACGACAAACTCGGCGTGTCCGACCGCCTGGAACTGGCACTCTACTGCCTCCACAACAAAATCATCCAGGGTGACTCCGACGAAGAGGCTCTCGCGCAGAAGATCATGAGTCGCTAGTTCTCTGCCCCAGAAATTCGCGACACAATTGAGATAGTCACCCCCAGCGAAAATTAAATAGCCTTGGCTGGGCTAAGAAGGTGTCGGCTCGTCGCACCCGTAGCGGAGAGATCGACGGGCCGACCTGGCGTCATGGTCCTCAGAGCCGGGTGACGTCGGCGGTGCTGGAGTGGCTGCGGAGGCGGATCCGGGAGCAGCCGGATATTACGTTGCAGGAGTTACAGCAGCAGTTGGAGCAAGCGCAGGCATTGCGTCTGAGCATGGGTCGGCTGTGGCTGGCCTTGCGCCAGGCAGGTTTGAAGCTGGAAAAAGTCACTCCACGCCGCCGAGCAGGACACAGTCGAAGCGCATCGGCGCCGGCAGGCATGGTGGGACGAGGTAAGGCGCTTTGGCCCGGAGCAACTGGTGTTCCTCGATGAAAGCGGAGCCACCACGGAGATGACGCGGCGCTATGGCCGCGCCCCCGGTAACCAACGAGTTGGCGAGGCCGTCCCGCAGGGCCACTGGCGAACGGTGACCATGCTGGCGGCCTTGACCGCGGCTGGCTTGGAAGCACCGATGACCATCGACGGCATGCCACGGATCACAGCATGCCGAGTTCCCCTCGCTGCAAGCCAATGACAACTTGTACAGCACCGGCCTCCAGGGGTACACGGGGAAGATCGTGGAATGTACGGTCTGCCACCTGAGCATGCCCGCCACATCCAGCGGCGGACCGCACGGGATGCACGCGATCGACCAGACCCGGATCAGCCAGCATCGCCAGTACGCCAGCGGCGGCGGGCTAACCCAGTGCGCCTATTGCCACGGCTCTGATTATCGCGGGAGAGCGCTTTCGGCCGTGCCAACTACGCGAAGTTTCTCAGCGGGGGACAGCGGAACCAAGACGTTCTCCACGGGCCACCAGATGAATTGCTACGACTGCCACAATGGGCCGCACCCGGATTAGTGCCGTTGCAGGTTTTTGCGATCGAGGCTCGGCACGGGCTCGCGAATGATTTGGTGAGTATCACGCGGCGATCAAAAACCGCCCGTCGCGCATGATCTGCTCTTCGCCGGTTTCCGATTCGAGCCAGATGTTGAAGCCAAGGCCGACGACATCGATGTGGGTGCTGGAGTACCAGGGGGCGCCGGTGTGTTCGCCGTAGGGGTTGCCGAAGGCGATGTGGATGCCGGGGAATTTCTCGTCCTGGAGGATGTTGCCGATGACGCGCTCGATGCCGAGGTTGGTGCCGATGGCGAATTCGCCGACGCGGTCAGAGTTTTCGTCGGTGTGGGTGTAGGTCCAGAAGTCGGCTTCGAGCTGCTTGTTGTCGCTGGAGCATGACACGATGCGATTGCCGGCGATGTGGATGGTGAGGGGAGTCGAGGCCAACAGTCCGTAGCGGGCGCAGAGCCAGTCGCCAACCACGCCGTCGACGACGAAGACTCCATTGACTTCGCCAGGCGAGGTGAAGCACTCGCCGCCGGGAAGATTGCCCCATTTTTCAGTGGAAATGATGCCGGAGGTCTTCAACCACTTGTAGCCGGGGTTCATGTCGGCGGTGATGTCTGTGCCGGCCGCAGTGGTGGCGCGGATACGGCGGGCACGGCGGACCCGGTCCAGAACCTGTTGTGAGAGACGGTCGACGAGGTTGAAGTCGGCCCTCATGCCCTGGCACATGATTTCCGGGGTGATGTTGACCATGTGGGCGTGGCGCATGTGGCGGCGGTTGACTACGTCGGTCATCTGCATGCGGGAGCGGAGCTCGTTGGGCTGCACCTGCACGGCGAAGATGGAAACCTGCGAGGTTTCCATGTCGGCGAGGATCTCGGCGGGCATGCTGGTCACGGGGCGGGGAGCGAGATCTTCAAGGACAAAGGCGTTCCACTGGCATCCCAGGCCGGCCAGCTGGGCCGCTAACGCTGCCGCGATGGGCTCGGTGACCCGGTCGGTGATGAGAGTGACCTTTTCCTCGGGCGCGATGCGCAGGCAGGTGGTGACAGCCGAGCGAGCGCCCGGGGTGAACTCAGCCGGGTAGTCGAGCGAGAGTAGATGGGTGGCGGTTTCGAGCATTCTGGCGGGCCGGTCTCCTAACAAAAAACACCCAGATGTTGGGATGCGTGTTTTGTCAGGGTAACGGAAAATTCACGGGAATGAAATGGCCTGGATCAGGTTGGCGTCGTTTCCACCGAGAATTGCGGATTGGTTCGGGCACTGCGGGATTTTTTGATGACTGAAGCAGGTTAGCGGCGAAGGGGGCGATAGTGAGTCAAACGCTGTGGTTTCTCAGGCAGGGTATGGGAGGGTAACGCCCATATTTTCTGCCTTTGAAACCTTTTGGCGGGTGTTCTCGCAAGGTCTTGTGTGGGCTTGTGGGAGAGTGGAATGAAACGACGGCTGGCGATAGCCGGGGTGGTGGCGGCGGTGATCGCGGCGGGAATCTGGCTCGCGGTGGCGTGGGCGGCACGGCGGGTGCGGAGCGACTACTCGGGCACAGTGGAGACGCGGGAGATACAGATCGGTTCGAAAGTGGGGGGCCGCGTAATCCAGGTGCCGGTCGAAGAAGGTCAGCGGGTGCAGGCCGGGACGACACTGGTGCGGTTCGAATGCGACGAATTGAAGGCGCAGCGGACCCAGGCAGCGGCGGGGCTGGCACAGGCCCAGGCAGACCTGGAGCGGATGATTCGTGGCAATCGACCGGAAGAGATAGAGCAGGCTGAGGCGACAGCGAAAGCCAGCGAAGCGGCCTATGAGAGCGCTCGCAACGGTCCGCGCCAACAGGAGATCGAGCAGGCGCAGGCAGACTTTGCGGCAGCTACCGCGGAGGCGAAAAATGCGGAGGTCTTCTTCAAGAGGATGGAAAAGCTGGCGGCGACGGACACGATCTCGAAACAGCAATTCGACGATGCACGAGACAAGCGCGATGCGGCCGTGCAGAGGGCAGAGTCGGCCAATCAGCGGCTGGCGCTGTTGCAGGCGGGCACGCGCGTGGAAGATCTGAATGCCGCGGAAGCGCGATCGAGGCAGGCACAAGCGGCGGCGGTGCTGGCGAAGAAGGGGTTCCGCAAGGAGGATATCGAAGCCGCGCGTGGCCGTGAGCAAGAGGCGCAGGGGCGGGTTGCCGAGTTGGACGCGCGGCTTCGTGAGGCGGAGTTGACTGCACCCGCCGAAGCGGTGATCGAAACGGTGAGCGTGCGGCCCGGGGATCTCGTTCCCGCAGGACGCATTGTGATGACGATGCTGGAGAGTTCGCAGTTGTGGGTCAAGGTCTACGTGCCGGAGACTGACCTGGCCGCAGTGCACGTGGGCCAGGGGGCGGAGATGCGCGTGGACGGCTTCGGTGGGCGGGCGTTCACGGGCCACGTGGGCCAGATTGCATCGCAGGCGGAGTTCCTGCCCCGCAACGTGCAGACCAAGAGCGACCGCGAACACCAGGTCTTCGGGGTCAAGGTGTACGTGGATAATCCCGAGCAGGCTTTGAAGTCAGGGATGGCGGCGACGGTGCACCTCGAATGACGGCGATCATCGAGGCCGATCATTTGACCATCCGCTTCGGCTCGTTCACGGCGGTGAACGATGTGAGCTTCAGAGTGGACAAGGGAGAGCTGTTTGGATTTCTGGGACCGAACGGTTCAGGTAAGACCACAATCATCAAAGCGTTGTGCGGGCTGCTGGCGCCGACCGAGGGTACAGGACGAATTCTGGGCATGGATGTTCGCAAGGATGCCGCCGAGATCCGGAGACGGGTCGGATACATGTCGCAGAAATTCGGGCTGTATGAGGATCTGACGGTCGCCGAGAATATCGCGTTCTATGCGGGAGTGTACGGGCTGAGCGGTTCGCGATTCGAACAAAGAACGCGCGAGGTGCAGGAGCTGACCGGGATCGAGCCCTACATGAAGCGCCGCGCGGGGCAGCTTTCGGGGGGCTGGAAGCAGCGGCTGGCGCTGGCCTGCTCGATCATTCATTCGCCGGAGGTGGTGTTTCTCGACGAGCCCACGGCGGGCATTGATCCGGTGGCGCGGCGGGCTCTTTGGGATTTGCTGTTTCAGCTTTCGGGGCAGGGCGTCACCTTCTTTGTGACGACGCACTACATGGATGAAGCGGAGCGCTGCGGAAGGGTTGGATATATCTATTTGTCGAAGCTGATCGCGATCGGGACAGTGGCGGAGTTGCAGCGGCTGCCGGATGCGAATCCGCCGGGTACGGCGCGGGTGCAGATCGTTACAGCCAATCCATCGGAGATGCTCGACAGCGTGCGCAGAATGGAAGGCGTTCGGGAGGCAACCATCTTCGGGCATGCCATCCATGCACTGGCGGAGAGGGACCATCTGGATTCGCTGCGGGAGAAGATGCCGCGGGCCAAGGTGGAGGTGATTGAACCTTCGCTTGAAGATGTGTTCGTCACTCTGACCTATCACATCATGGAGAGCTCGCGATGAATCGCCTTTTTTACGGCCTCGTTCCGGTGTGCAGGAAGGAGTTTCTGCACATTGTGCGCGACCGGGGGACGCTGTTTTTTGCGCTGCTGATTCCCATGCTGCAGCTGTTTCTATTCGGGTTTGCGGTGGATACGAATGTGCGGCAGATAGCGACGGTGGTGCTGGATGAATCACAGACGCAGGATAGCCGGCGGCTGCTGGAGAAATTCGCGGGTTCAGATGTTTTCGATTTGCGCATCTACGCGCATTCGCCGGGGGAGATGTATGAGGCGATTCGCGCGGGGCGGGCGCGGGCGGGCATTCGAATCCCAGTTGACTACGCGCGACGGCTGCAGGATGGTACATCGGCGACGGTACTGATGCTGGTGGATGGATCCGATTCGAGCGTGGCCGGCCAGGCGGTGAGCGCATCGACGGGTGTGGCGCTGCAGGAATCTCTGCTGCGGGTGCTGCCGGGTGGTGCGGTGCCGATCGAAGTACTTCCGTCGGTGCTGTATAACCCCGCGACGCGGTCGGCAAACTTTTTTGTGCCGGGGCTGATTGCGATCCTGCTGCAGATCATGACGATTTTGCTCATTGCTCTCAGCCTGGTGCGGGAACGCGAACGCGGCACGCTGGAGCAGCTGACCATGACGCCCGTGGCCCCACTGGGGCTGATGGTGGGCAAGATGATCCCGTACGGCGTACTGGCCTTCGCCGAATTGTGCGCGATTCTTGTTGTGATGACGGTCGTGTTCCAGGTTCCGATCCACGGCAATGTATTTCTGCTGCTGGCGCTTTCTCTTCCTTTTCTGCTCACGGTGCTGGGACTGGGGCTGGTGATTTCGACGCGCGCAAAAACACAGGCCGAGGCGTTTCAACTTGCAATGGGCACGGTGCTACCGTCGGTGTTTTTGTCAGGCTATATTTTTCTCATCGAGAACATGCCGAGGTTCTTTCAGGGCATCGCCCGGCTCATTCCTGCCACTTACTACATCCAGATTCTGCGCGGAATCATTCTGCGCGGCGCTGGCATTCGCGATTTGTGGGTGCATGCCGTCGTGCTTACGCTGATGGGCTGCGCCACAATTCTGCTGGCGGCGCGCCAGTTTGTGAAGCAAGGGGCGCGATAGACGTGAGCGCGCCGTTCAGGCAGCCAACGCCTGCTCTTCTGCCAGTTGCCGCTTCATGGGCTGACGCTTCCAGTACGTGAGCGAACGCCACACCCACTCCATGGGGCCGAAGCGATAGTAGCGGAGCCAGACAGGGCTGAGGATCAGGTTCAGGGCCCATACGCCGGCGACGATGGCGTAGATCTGGTAGTACTCGAGCTTGCCGTAGAGTCCAAGACCGTAGCGGCTGAAGAGCAGAGTACAGCTGATGCTTGTTAACAGGTAATTGCTGAGCGCGGTTTGTCCGACAGCGGCGACGCGATGGGCGAGCCAGGGAACGAGACCGGCCTTGGCCATAACCACGACGAGAGCCACGATGGCCACGGCGCCCGAGAGGCGTCCGGCCTGGTAGAGCACATACCAGCCGGACTCGGGCTCAAAGTTGTCGCGGATGAGTCCCATGGCTTCAAGGCCGTTGATGGGAATGCCGAGCAGAAATCCGGCTGCGATGATCCAGCCGTACCATTTGTAACTCAGACCGCCGGTCAAAAAGCCGATGCGGTAGAGTCCCATGCCGATCAGCATCATGCCCAGAGCGTCGGTGAAGCCAAAGGTGTAGAAGTAATACGCCTGAATCTTTGGGCCCCACTGCGCGTGCCATTTCAACTGATCGAGATAACTGCCGCGCATGGCTTTCAGATCATCCTCGTGGTCCTTTTTGCGCTTGTCCAGCGTCTCATTCCACTTTTTGAGCGCATCCTGCTGGTCGGTGGTGAGCTTCTTGCCGGCGTTGGCGAGAGCCTGCGCCTCCTGTCCCCGATTCCGTTCGCGGATGCCATCGATGGCGAAATAGGCGTCTGAGCCGCTGCCGATGACCAGCACGAGGGCACCGGCGATCAGGAGATTTCTAAACCGGACATGGCGGCAGGGATAGAGAAACAGCAGGGCAGTAAGTCCATACCAATAGAGGATGTCGCCCATCCAGATGAAGTAGAAGTGAAGGACACCGAAGAGCACCAGCCACATGTTGCGGCGGAGGAAGATGTCGGCGATGTTCCTGCTGCCGCTGCGCTCAGCGCGCTCGGTGAGCAGGATGACGCCGGCGCCGAAGAGCATGGAGAAGGCGGCACGCATTTTGCCCTCGAAGAGGACCCAGCGAATGGACCAGGCGACGAGGTCGTAGGTGCGGTGATGGCCGACGATGAGGGGGTTCACGTACATCTCGATGGGTCCGCTGAAGGATGCGATGTTCATGAGCAGGATGCCCATGAGGGCCACGCCGCGGACGACATCAATGGTCGGGATGCGTTCCCGCTGCGTGACGGGCTGGGGAGGCGGAGCGGTTTCATCCTCACGGGCCATGGGGACGGGCATGGCGCTGAAGTCCTTGAGCGGCTCGGCGAGGGTGGCGGAGGAGGCTTCAATAGAGAGGACTGGGGGAATAAGAGCGTCAGCCAACGGGAACCTCCGGGGAAATGGTAGGTTTAACCCGAAAAACATTACGCAAACTCTATCACGACGCCCAAATCTTGGTTGCCCCAAAAAGACGGCGCCGATCACTCGGAGCGAAGAGTGATGGACGGATCGACGCGGGAGGCGCGCCAGGCCGGGGTGGCGCAGGCGATGGCGGCGACCAGGGCGAGGAGAGCGACGACGCCCAGGTAGGTTGCGGGGTCGAGGCGGGAGATTCCAAAGAGGAGAGTGGTGAGGGTCTGGCTGGCGGCGGCCGCGCCGAGCAGACCGATGGCGATTCCGGCGGCGGTGAGCGTCAGGCCGTCGCGCAGGACAAGGGCCAGGATGTTGCGCCGTGTTGCGCCGAGGGCAGCGCGCACGCCGATTTCACGCATGCGCTCGTTGACACTGCCGGACAGGACCCCGTAGATGCCGATACCGGCAAGCAGCAGCGCGGTGACGCCGAACGCTGCGAACAGGATGAGGACGAAGCGGCGTTCGGCTTCGGAGACGCGCACTAACTCGTTCATGGTTACGACGCGGACAATGGGCTGATTGCGGTCGATGGACCAGATAGCGTTCTTCACTGCCGGCGCCAGGGCGGACGGATCACCCGCGGTGCGGATAACAAAGGAAAGGGTCCAATCGGCGAACCAGGTCTGCTGCGTGGAGAGATAAACCGCGGCGGGATCGCTGATTGCGAGCGAAGTCTGCTTGATGTCTCCCACGACGCCCACGATGGTGTACCAGGGGCGGTTCGGGGGACCGACCTTCAGGCGCTTTCCAATGGGATCCTGGTGCGGGAACTGGCTGCGCGCCAACGATTCACTGATGACCGCAGACTGCGGGGCTGAGGCGTTGTCGCGTTGGTCAATACAGCGGCCGGTGCGCACGGGAATGCCCATGGCCTCGCAGAATTGCGGGCTGACAGCGTAGCGGAATACGGTTCGGCCGCCGTCAGGGGAATCGTTTTCGAAGCGAGCCCCGTACATGCTTATCGCCGGCGGATCGTCGCTGAGCGGAAGAACGCTGGTGAAGGCCGCCTGGCCCACTCCTGGCATGCGGCGAACGGCATCGAGAGCTTGTTCGAAGAAGCGCCGGCGCGCGTTCTCTCCCTGGCCCGGCGCGGTGGGCAGCTCGTCGAACTGATGTCCTGAGGTCTGCACCTGGAGTGTGAGCAGGTGGCCGCTATCGAAACCGGGATCTACCCGGAGCAGGCGCTGCATGCTGCGCAAAAGCAGTCCGGCGCTCACCAGCAGCACCAGGGCGAGCGCCACCTCGGTTACAACCAGCGCGCGGCGCGTGACGCTTTGACGGCCGGCGCTGCGGCGCGAGCTTTGGTGAAGCCCTGAGTGGAGGTCGGCGCGCGAGAGATGTACCGCTGGGATCACGCCCGTCAGCAGGCCGATGGCGGTCGTGATGGCGAGTGCAAATATGAGCGCCGCGGAATTGAGGGCGATCGTGTCGAGGCGCGGAAGCCCCCGCGGGCTGAGAGCGATGAGAGCCCGCACGCCTGCATACGCAACGCCCGCGCCGCACACGCCGCCGAGGAAAGAGAGCAAGAGGCTCTCGGTGACGACCTGGCGCAGGACGCGGCGGCGCGACGCGCCGAGCGCGGCCCGCACTGCGAATTCGCCGCGCCTTTCCGTACCCCGCGCCAGCAGCAGGTTAAGTACGTTCACACTGGCGATGGCGAGCAATAGGGCCACCGCGCTGGCGATGGCGAGCAGCGCGGGCTTGACCGTATGGGCAACGGAGTCCTGCAGGCGATCGACGATGAGGCCGTGTTCGAGCGAGGCCCAGCGTGGGCGGGGGAAGTCAGGCAAGGGATTGCGCGCGATCTGCGAGATTTCCGCGATGGCCTGGTCCCGGCCGATGTCGGGCTTTACGCGTGCGACGAGCCGCAGATGCAGGCCCCACTCCGCGGACCAGGTGCTGGAACTGGACGCGAGCAGGCTGGGATCGTACTGTGCGGGCGTCCAGATGGCGGCGGTTGGCGAAAGTACATCTTCGAAACGCGCGGGCATGACGCCGATCACGGTATAGTTGTCGTCGTCGAGCTTGATGGGGCGGCCGATGATGTTGCGATCGCGATGGCAGAGATGCTCCCAGAGGCGATCGCTCAGAATGGCGACGCGCGGCCCGTGCACGGCTTCCTCCGCGGGCAGAAAGTCGCGGCCCAGCGCGGGAGCGACGCCGAGAACTCGGAAGAAGCTTGAGCTGACACTCTGACCTTCGAGACGGTCGGGAATCGAGTCGCCGGTCAAGGTGGGCTGCCACGGCTCGAAGATGGCCATGGAGTCGAATGAACCGCCGCGTTCGAGAAGTTCGCGATAGGTGCCGTAGGAGAGCTCGAAGCGGGCACCCCGCCAGGTGTTCCAGATCATGAGCATGCGGTTTGGATGCGGATATGGAAGGGGTGAAAAGAGGATGGGATTCACGGCGCTGAAGATGGCCGTGCTGGCGCCAATGCCGAGCGCGAGAGTGACGATGCTGACGATCGTGAAACCGCGATGGGTGCGCAACTGGCGCGCGGCATAGCGCAGGTCGAAGAGGAATGTGCGGATGGCGTTTTCCCATCCGTAGGAACGCACCTGTTCGTGCACGGGCGCGAAATTTCCGATTTCGGAGCGGGCGGCGCGCCGTGCTTCTTCATGGCTCAAGCCGCGCGCCACACCGGCGGCAATCGCATCGTCGAGATACTGGCGGATCTCCGCGGCGATGTCATCATTGGCGCGGACCTGGCGAAACAGGCTGCGCAGTCCGCGCGTGAGTTGCCGCCCGAGAGACATGCAGCTAGCCCTCGGCTTTCAGGAGGCGCGCGATGGCGGAGGCGCGGCGGGTCCAGTCCGCGGTTTCGAATTCGAGTTGCTTCCTGCCTGTCCGCGTGAGGCTGTAGATCTTGGCGCGACGTGAATTTTCGGTCTGCTTCCACGCGGCGTCAAGCCATCCGGCGCGCTCCAGGCGCTGCAGAGCGGTGAGGAGCGAGCCGGGGTTGACTTTGAAGACGCCGCGCGAAATCTGCTCGACGCGGCGGGCGATGCCGAAGCCGTGCATGGGCTCAAGACTCAGCGTCTTGAGGATGAGCATGTCGAGAGTTCCCTGGATAACGTCGGTGTTCTGATCGCTCATAAGAGACGACGGTATAGCACCTTCATCCTGATTGTCAAGATGTGACAATCAGGGGAATGGCAGGGATGGATCATTTCTTGAGCGTATAGACAATGGTGATAGTGGTGACGACTTCAACCGGCTCGCCGTTGAGGTGATAGGGCTCCCAGCGCCAATTGCGGACCGCGTCGATCGCAGACTGGTCATAGTCCTGGCGCAAACTCTTTTTGACATGGATATTTTCCGGCTCACCTGTCTTGCCGATGATGACCTCAAGCAGCACCTCACCGTTGATGGCATTTCCGGACGTTTTGGCTTCGGCCGGATACACCGGAGGTTGCTTGTGCAGAATCTTGATGTCCTTGGCTTGGACTCTTAGTGTTTTAGAAGCAGGGTTCTGGTTTTCGCCCTCGGTCACATCCATGCGGAGCGCCAGGGCCGAGACGCAGGCCGTCAAGGCGATGGTGCTGCACAGGCCCAGAACGGCAAAGCGGCGCAGGCCTCGCAGCTCAACTTGTTTCTGCTTCAGGTCCATGATTCTCCTCTCGAAGTTGTTGGTGTCGAAGATCGCGACAGCGTGCATCGCCCCGACAGTCGCGGATTCGGAAAGCATCGACGCCAGGCGCAAAAGCGATCGCGCATAACGCTCTCGTCCGGCGAGGGCATCCGCGGCCTGGGCGTCGCACACCAGTTCGCGGCTTTCGGCGAGGCGGGCGCGCGTAAGCCACATCAGCGGATGGTGGGAAGCGGGGATCGAGAGCAGCCCGTAGAAAACGTTCTTGGCGAAGTCCCCGCGCTCCATGTGCGCAAATTCATGGGCGATCAGCGCATCGAGGTCGTCCAGGGCAACGCCTTCGAGAAAACCGGGGGGGACAAGCAGCACCCATCGGCGCACGCCCACTGTGACCGGCCCGGAGATCATGGACGAGGTGGCTATTTCGAGCGCGTGGGCTGCGGATCGTTGCTGCTCTTTCAAGACTTGACTGGAACGCACGCAGCTCTGCGCCAACTCGCCTTGCAGCGTGATGGGCTGAGAATGTCGCAGGATAAGGTGCGTCTGCCAGAGTCCCCAGGCCAAACGCCCGAACAAATAAACCAGGACAGCGGAGTATGCAATCAGAAGGACGGCCACGAGAATTGGCGGAAAGTGGAGGGCGCCAGCGTCATTTGCGATGGCCGGGCCGAGCACGATACGCGCCTCGCCGTTATGAGGGCCTGCGGAAGAGAAGAGCAGGCCGGACAGCCACCTCCACGCGTCGACAGGCTGGATGGGGCAGCCGGGCAGGATGGCTTCGAGGATCAGGGCACCGACCCAGATGCGGTGCTCGATCCGAGGTCCGCTCTTGCGCGCCAGGCGGGACCCGATCCACGCGGCCAGGAAAATCAAGGGGATCTGCCACAGCGAGTTGAGCAGATAGCCAAGCGTATACAGTTCCAGAGCTTTCATTCGCTGCCCCCTTCCTCTTTGAGCCGCTTGGTCAGCTCCGCAATGCGCTTGGGATCGATCTGCCTGGTCTTGATGAGGCTCATCACGAGTTCTTCGCTCGATCCGCCGAACATCCGGTCCGCGAGGTCACGCAGGGCATGGCCCGACGCCTTGGCTTCGCTGACGGCGGCGCTGTATTCATAGGCTCGCCCGTGCAATTTGCGCTTCAATTTTTCTTTCCGGCAGAGGATGTTGAGCATCGTCTGCACGGTGGTGTAGGCAAGGCTCTGCTCGAGGGCTTCCTGCACTTCAGTCACGTTGCTGGTTCCGCGGCGCCAGATGACCTGCATGATCTGCAGTTCGAGCTTGGTGAGGGGATTCTTATCGCGTCGAGGCATCGGGATCCGAACTCCTAATGGATTAGGAGCATATGCCGGAGAATTGGGGTTTGTCAACTAAGTGTTTAGGACATGGCGGGAGCGCATGTGACGATGCGAAGTGCAGGTTCTTCCGCCGGCGGCGCCGCTGCGTGGCCTCCCCTCCGTCGAAATCCTCAATCACAAGGGATCTCGAGCGTCCCTCCGGGACGGCATGACCAGGCCAAGTTCTTTCACTCCTTGTTGGCGGGCCATCAGGCCATCAAGATTAAGGACGACGAACGTGTCTATTGAGGCGCTAGACGCCGGGCACGGGAGGGCAGCCGGGGAAGTTGGTGAGGAAGGTGTTGCCTTTGTAGCCCAGGTACTTGATGCCGATTTTGCTGGTGAAAAAGCCGTCGGCTGTGAAGTTGCGCAGGAAGGAGAAGAATTCCACCGGGTCTTCGAGAGTCTTATCCTGCTTGGCGTTCTTGAGGTAGGCAATGGAATCGAGTATCTCTGTCTGCTGCTTGGGAGTGCAGTCGAGCCAGGGCTTGCCATAGCGAGTGGTGCATGTCGAGTCGAGCCACTTCAGTCCATCCCCCAAGGTTTTCTGGTAGTCGGTGTTTTCGCTGGTGAGGAGATCGATGAATTCGGGAGCGCCGGCTTCAATGGCGCCTGCCGAATCGGCGTCGGCGGGAATGATGGTTTCGCAGAGCGCCTGCAGGGTCTTGTATTGATGGGGGTCGAAGAATTTCGGCGAGTACGCGGTTTGGGCGCCGGATTTTTCGTCGTCGATGAGGTGGTGTGCATATTCGGCGGCTTGGAGGGGAATGATACGAAGGACGGAGCCGACGGCGGCGCCGATCGTGAGCGACTTGAGGATGGTGCGTCGGGAGGGAGAGTCCATATTCAGAGTTCCCCCTTCTTGGCCTGATCGAGAAGGTACTCGGACGTCTTCCACGACAGGGCCATGATGGACAGGGTGGGGTTTTTGTCGGGGTTGGAGACAAAAGGGGCGGCGTCGGCGACGAACAGGTTCTTTACGTCGTGGGCCTGGCAGTTTTTGTTCAGGGCAGATGTTTTGGGGTTGTTGCCCATGCGGATGGTGCCGAGTTCGTGAATGATTGCGCCGCCCGTGGAGATGCGGCCGCCGGGTTGCTGCACCAGGGCCTGGCTCTCGCCGGCGGCGGCCTTTTGCGGGTGGCGGCGGGTGCCGGCGATGACGGTGCCGCCCGCGGCTTCGATGATGGAGCGGAATGTCTGCTGCATATCGGCCGCCATCTTGCGTTCGTTCTCGCCCCATTGCCAGTGGAAGCGCAGGACGGGAATGCCCCACTTGTCCTTCACCTCAGGGTCGATGTCGCAGTAACAGTTTTCGTTGGGGATCATTTCACCCCGGCCGCTAAAGCCGATGAAGGTGCCATACACGCTGCGGCATTTCTGCTTGAGGCTGACGCCGTAGCCTTCGTGCTCGTCGCAGACATATTCGAAGCCGCCAACGCCGGGCATGTCGCGGCCGCCGCCGAACTCGATGTGATAGCCGCGCAGGAACTCGTTCTTCTTGTCCAAGCGCCACCAGGGCATGTACATGTGCATCCCGCCCACGCCATCGTGGTTGTGGATGGGCATCTTTTCGAGCTGAGGGAAGTATCCGGCCAGGTCGCTGCCCACGGAGTCGGTGAGGTAGCGCCCGACCACACCGGAAGAGTTGGCCATTCCATTGGGAAAGCTCGTGGAGCGCGAGTTGAGCAGGAGGCGGGCGGATTCGCAGGCACTGCCTGCGACGACAACGGCCCTTGCATAGACGCGCTGCTCGGTGCGCGTGGACTTTTCGATGTAGGAGACGGCTTCGGCCTTGCCCGTGTCGTTGACGATGATCTCGCGGGCCATGGCGTTGGCAATCATGGTGAAGCGGCCGGTTGCGGCTGCGGGCGGAATCATGACCTGGCTGGAGGAGAAGTTGGAGGCGGTGCGGCATCCGCGTCCGCATTGCGCGCAGTAATGACACGCATCGCGGCCGTTCAGCGTCTTGGTCAGGATGGCGAGACGAGAGGGAATGCAGGTGATGTGAAGTTGGTCGCAGGCCTTCTTGATGAGGGTCTCGGTGCAGCGGGGCTTGGGCGGCGGTTGGAATACGCCGTCAGGAGCGTTGGGAACGTTCTCCTTGGACCCGAAGACACCGATGTAGGATTCGACCTTGTCGTAGTAAGGCGCGAGTTCCTCGTAGGTGATGGGCCAGTCGTCTCCAATTCCATCTGTCGAATGGGGGCGGAAATCGACCGGACCGAAGCGCAGCGCAATGCGGCCCCAATGGTTGGTTCGGCCGCCTTCGATTCGAGAGCGGAACCAGCGGAACGAGGATCCGGGGGCGGTGGTGTAGGGCTCGCCTTCGATGTCCCAGAATCCGTTGGGAGCCATGAATTCGTCGCCGATGCCACGCAGGCGGCCACCAACGCCCACGCCGCGATGGGGCAGCTGGTAGGGCCACATGTGTTCTTTGAAATCGCGGTCCGGATCAAGGCGTGGTCCGGCTTCAAGCATGACGACGTTCAGTCCGCCCTCGGTGAGCACCTTGGCAGCGGTTCCACCTCCGGCACCGGATCCGACGATGCAGACGTCGTACACCTTGCGGGGCGGGTTGATTTCGAGCATCGGTTCTCTCCAGCGGGGGGATGGTCGAACGGCCTTGCGGTACGCTGCGATGCGCGGGCAAGCACGCACAGATTCACTTTCCGGGCAACGAACCACTATATCTGAAGCTGGGGAACGAAATCCTTGTTCCTTCGGGGAAGACACAGGGGCGTGGCTAGCCGTTCGGGCAGAAACGACGAGGGCCGCCGCGATGACACGGCGGCCCCGAATGGTGGAAAAGAGAAACCTACGACTGGGGTTTCGGTTCTTCCTTCGGCTTCTTTTCTTTCTCTGGTGGCGGTGGTTGTTTTTCAGGAGGCCGGGTTGCGGGTTCGCTGTTTGACTTCGGTTGAGAAGGAGGCGGAGCGGCATGGGCCGGAGGTGGAACCGAGTGGACCTCGCGTGGAGTTTCGGGCCGTGGAGTGTCCGGCCGTGGAGTGTCCGGCCGTGGAGTGTCGGACCGTGGAGTTTCGGGCTTCGGCTGCGGCGCAGGGTGCTCCGGGGGGCGAGGCGGTGTCGCCGCCGCAGGCGCAGGCCGTTCCACCGGATGGGGCGGAACCGGAGGCTGATGCTCCGGAGCCGGCACCGGCACTGGTTTTTCCGTTGACCGGACAGGCTGCGTGGGCTGGTGCGGGGGATGAGGCTGCTCGGGCGTGCCTCGTGGGGTCGTGGGCTGGGGCTGCGCCGGAGGCCGGGCTGCCGGGGCCGGGATGGGAACTGGTTTCTGCTGGTTCGGGGGCAACTGGCCTGGGCGTTCGCCCGATGGCGCAGGAGTTGTGCCGGCCGGATGTGCCGGGACCGGCGGTTGAACGGGGCGATTGGCAGCCGGCTCCTGCGGGGCGGACGCTGACGGCTGACCAGGGCGAGGTGCGGGCGGTTGACCAGGGCGAGGGGCTGGCGCGGTCTGCATTGCCTGTCGGGCAGTCTGCGTCATCTTGACGTTGGGCGGCGGGGCGACAACCGTGCGGTTGGGCAAGCGCGGAGGCGGCGGAGCGGTTTTGACCGGAGGCGGCAGGGGCTTAGCCTTGGGCTGCGCGGCGACGGCCAAACCTTTGGCGTTGATCAAGACCGGACGCGCCACCGCAACGGGAACGCGACGGGCCGGGGGAGCGCTGATTTTGGCCTGGGAGGTGGGAGCGACCGCGGGCCGAGCCATCACTTGAACATGGGCCATCTGTTGTGGGTCAACGTGGACCGCCGCTCGCGCAACGGGGCGCCCTGCCGCAAAGTATTCATGGCGGATCGCCGTCACACCGGCGGTGCGGTTCACATAGGTTATGTTGGTCACGTTGGTCACGTTGACGATGTTCACGTAGGTCTTCTGCACGTGGACCACGCGGGTTTCCTGGATGTTCGTGATGTTGACCCGGTCAACATAGCGTGGGCTGCACGGATACCAGGGCCGATATGCTTCTCCAGGGCCGAGGGGGAACCAGGCGGAGACGCCTCCGCCGCCGGCCTGGATCCCGCCGGCGAAGACGACCAGTGCGGGCGACCAGACAGGATGTTCAGCACGGGGTCCTGGAACCCAGCC
>DASXGD010000423.1:0-2054 GCA_036489245.1 Occallatibacter sp.
GCCGCACGGCATCGGCGCGAACCGGACCCGCGGCGTGCGCGATCGCCTGATCGAACAGCGACAGCGAATCGCGCACCGAGCCTTCGGCTGCCCGCGCGATGATGCCGAGTGCTTCCGGCTCGACTTCCACACCCTCTTTGGCCGCGATATCGGCAAGATGCGCCATCAGCACATCGGCCTCGACGCGGCGCAGGTCGAAGCGCTGGCAGCGCGACAGCACCGTGATCGGAACCTTGCGGATTTCGGTCGTGGCGAAGACGAATTTGGCGTGTTCTGGCGGCTCCTCCAGCGTTTTCAGGAACGCATTGAACGCCGCCGTCGAAAGCATGTGGACTTCGTCGATGATGTAGACCTTGTAACGCGCGCTCGCCGGCGCGTAGCGCACGCTGTCGTTGATCTGGCGGACGTCGTCGACACCGGTATGGGAGGCAGCGTCCATTTCCAGGACGTCCATGTGCCGGCTCTCCATGATCGCCTGGCAATGCACCCCCATGACGGGCATGTGGATGGTCGGTCCCTGCACCGAGCCGTCCGGCAATTCGTAGTTTAGCGCGCGGGCGAGAATCCGCGCGGTCGTGGTCTTTCCGACTCCGCGGACGCCGGTCAGGATCCAGGCCTGCGGAATGCGCCCGGTTTCGAAGGCATTCGAGACCGTGCGCACCACGGCGTCTTGGCCGATCAGGTCGTCGAAAGTGGAAGGGCGGTATTTCCGCGCCAGCACGCGATAGGGCTTGCCGGCACTGGCCGCGCCGGAAAGATCAAAACCACCCTGGAGTGCGCTTTCCGAATCGTGAGGGGGCATCAAAGGAGCGCCAGCGTCGGTCATCGATCGATCCGCAATTGATTATCTCTCGAGGCCGGCTTTGCGGAACAGCGGGAGTAGAATCCGACGCGAGGTCAGGCTGTCGCGATTCGCTTTCTTAAAAAAACGGGTGGGAGACTGACGAGCGACCCGATCCGGACCTCGTTAGGGCTGCTTCCTTCCGGATCTGACCCGGTTGGCGAGTGGCTCGTCCACCGCCAATCTCCCGGCCCATATTTGGGGCCAAACCTGTGGGAAAGCAAGCGGGCTCAAGCGGGCTAATGACGTTCAAACCCGGCGCAAGGCGGCCCTTTCCAAAGGCCATGGACCATCGATTCCGGCGGAGCGGGAAGCGAAATCGGATCATCTGCTTTCGCTGGTGGTGGCGCCTTGGTATGAAACCTCGTCCACGCCCGAGGAAGGGTGTTTGGGAGCCCTCATGTCCGAAACCGCCTGGTCGCTCCACCCGCGGCTCAAGGAAGACACGATCGATATCGGCGACCTGCCGCTGAGCCGGGTGCTGGTCATCAAGGATGCGAATTACCCATGGCTGTTGCTGGTACCGCGACGGCCCGACATCGTGGAGATCATCGATCTCGACGAGGTCGAACAAGCGCAACTGATGACCGAAATCTCCCGCGCCGCCCGCGCTCTCAAGGAGATCACCAGATGCGACAAGCTGAACATCGCTGCCCTCGGCAACATGGTGCCCCAGCTTCACGTCCATATCATAGCGCGCCGCTCCGGCGATGCCGCCTGGCCGCGCCCGGTCTGGGGCGTGGTGCCCCCGCTTGCGCACGATGCGGAGGAAGTCCAGAAATTTGTCAGCGCGCTCCGCCGCAAGATCTGGCTAGCGCCGCCTATTTGAAGTTCCTGCAGCACAAGCGGCAAATTCGTTCAGGAACTTCAAATAGAAAAGCGGCACTAGAATTTTAAGTTTGCTAGTGTGGCGGTTCAGAAGTCCGCATCATTTGTGCCGCGGGTTCGTCATGCGGACTTCTGAACCTAAGCCACACTAGATCAATAGGTTTGCTAGTGTCCTTTCGATTCCGAAGTTCGAAACGTGGCTCCGTAAAATGCTACGAACTTCGGAATCGGGACACTAGTGCCCATGACTTTCCGAAGTTCGTGAAAGGTGGGCGCGGAGGGGATAGCACGAACTTCGGAAAGTGGGCACTAGTGCGGTGAATTTGAAGTTCCTATCGGTGTTGCTGTAATCTCATCATAGGAACTTCAAATTCAAAAACCGCAC
>DASXGD010000434.1:0-9080 GCA_036489245.1 Occallatibacter sp.
CTCCCGAACTCCAAAGGAGAACGATCAATGAAACGCACCATTTGCGCCTTCCTGTTTGCCGCCGCCCTTTCCCACATGATCGCCGCAGCCGCTCTCCCGCCGGCGCAGGGTGAGGGAAAGGCCGCAACCGGTGCTCCGGAAATCAAGTATGAGCGCTACAAGCTCGCCAATGGGCTCGAGGTCCTGCTCCACGAGGATCACAAGCTGCCCATCGTAGCCGTGGACATCTGGTACCACGTCGGCCCGGTCAAAGAGCGGATTGGACGAACCGGCTTCGCGCACTTGTTTGAACACATGATGTTTGAAGGTTCGAAACACGTGGGCGAGAAAGCGCATTTCAAATATCTCGAATCGGCGGGGGCGACCGACATCAATGGCACCACCGACTTTGACCGTACCAACTACTTTGAAACGGTGCCGGCAAATCAGCTCGAGTTGGCTCTGTGGCTGGAGAGCGACCGCATGGGGTTCCTGCTTGACACGCTGGATCGCGCCAAGCTCACCAACCAGCGCGACGTAGTGCGCAATGAGCGCCGTCAGGGCGAGGGTGCGCCGTACGGGATTGTCGATGAAGAGGTATTTCATCAGCTCTTTCCCAAAACTCATCCGTATTATGCCGACGTCATCGGGTCGCACGCGGATGTCGAGGCCGCCCGCTTGATGGATGTGCGCGAGTTTTTCGCCGAATACTACGCGCCCAATAACGCCACGATAGCCATCGCCGGCGATAACGATCCGGCCACAATCAAAGCGCTGCTCGAGAAATACTTCGGGCCAATACCACACGGGCCGGCCGTTGCTCCGACGACGGTTGCGACCCCGGACATCACCTCGGAACGGCGCCTTACGGTCACTGACACCGTGCAGCTGCCCAAGGTGGATCTGGCGTGGTTATCTCCTTCCGCCTTCACCCCGGGCGACGCGGAAGCCAACCTGGCCGGAAACATCCTGGGAACAGGGAAGTCCAGCCGCATGTACAGGGAACTGGTCTACAAGCAGCAGATCGCCCAGTCGGTGACCTGCTACCAGGTCTCGCTCTCCCTTCGCTCGGTGTTCGAATGCGAACTCATCGCGAAGCCGAATGTGACGGCCGAAAAACTCGAGGCAGAGGCGGAGAAGATTGTGGATGGGTTCGCGCAATCCGGTCCCACCGCGGCGGAGGTGGAGTGGTCGCGCAACAAGGTTGAAACTCAGCTGATCTCCGGGCTCGAACGCCTGGGCGGATTCGGCGGAGTGGCAGACGTGCTGGACCGTTACAACCAGTACACCGGCGATCCCGGCTACCTTCCTAAGGATCTGGCTCGCTACGATGCGGCCACGCCGGCGGGTGTGCAGAAATTCGCGCAGGCTACGCTGGGCAAAAACCAGCGCGTGGTGGTTTTTGGCATTCCGGGAAAGAAGGTGCTCAGCGATGTGCCGCGCAGCCCTGACGATACTGATGCCAATGTAAAGATCAATCCCGAGCACACGGCGGAATTCGAAAAAGAGCAGGCGTGGCGGGCGACGGCTCCCAAGCCGGGTCCGGAGAGGGCACTTGTACTTCCCAAGCCCTCGGTGTTCACTCTCGGCAATGGGCTGACGGTTTACCTGGTCGAGCGCCACGAGTTGCCTGTCGTGAGCGCGCAATTAGTGATGCTGGCGGGAAGCGGGGCTAATCCCGGGGACCGGCCGGGACTGGCCGGCCTTACCGCCGCGATGCTGACCGAAGGTACAGCGAAGCGCTCCGCGGACGACATGGCCAACGAGGCCGCCATGCTGGGAACAGATTTGTCCGCCGACAGCAATTCCGACACCGCGCAGTTGAACATTTCCCTCCTGTCTCGGCACCTCCGGAGCGGGTTGGAACTGATGGCCGACTCGGCTGAGCACCCTGCTTTTCCTGCCGCAGACCTGGATCGGATAAGAGCCAATCGCTTGACGTCGATCTTGCAGGAGGAGGATGACCCGATCCAACTGGCGTTGCGAGCGGGTACGCGCGGTTTATTCGGCGGTTCAAGCCCATACGGATATGACGCTCTGGGAACCGCGGATTCGCTGCATACGATCACGCGCGACGAGGTGGCGAACTTTCATGCCGGCCACTATGGGCCAAAATCCAGTCTCCTCGAACTGACCGGAGACGTGAGCTCTGCCGAAGCGCGAAAACTGGCCGAAGCGGTCTTCGGATCGTGGTCCGCCGCCGGGGGATCGACGGCCATCCCTCCGGCACCCCCGGTTCCGCAGAGAAAGATCGTGCTGGTAGACAAACCGGGTTCTCCGCAAACCGCATTGCTGACGTTCGGCGTGGGGATGGAGCGGAAATCTCCCGACTACCCTGCTGGCACAGTGATGAACACCATGCTGGGAGGGCTATTTTCTTCACGCATCAACATGAATTTGCGCGAAGAGCATGGATACACTTACGGGGCTCTTTCGTTCTTCTGGTTCTATCGGGGCACGGGTCCGTTTGTTTCCGGAGCACTGGTGAGGCAGGACGTGACCGCGCCGGCGGCAGATCAACTGTTTAAGGAACTGGACGGAATCCGCACCCGGCCATTGACCGATGCCGAACTCAAGATGGCGAAGGACAACATCATCCGCTCTCTCCCGGGAAACTTTGAGAGCGCGCGCGGGGTAAATGGGCAGTTGTCCGACCTGTGGACGTTCGGGTTGCCGCTTGACTATTACACAAAGTTGCCGGCCCAGATTGAAGGCGTAACATCGGCGGACGCGCAGGCCGCGGCCGCGAAATATGTGCATCCCGAAAATTTTCTCGTAATCGCGGTGGGCGACAAGAGCAAGATCGAGACGGGTTTGAAGGATTTGAAGCTGGGTCCCGTGGAAACATGGAGTGAAGGATCAGCAGGTGGGGCAGGACCGAAGTAGCAATCTCGGCGGCCATCTTCGCCACCTTCAAAACGAACCCCGTGAGCGCTATTGCGTTTGATCAGGACGCCGTGCGTCGGGCGTGCCGAGGTGGTTGCGCTTCAGGATGTCTTCGATCTTTGCCTCGTCCTGCAAGACCGTACGATAGACCCAGCGATAATGATCGCCAGCCCAGAACTGCATCACTTCTTCGGTGCGCTCGTCGCCTAAAACCGCACGGTCGGCCTGCTGCTCCAACTGGCAGACCAGCAGATGAAGGTAAGTCGACTCGGTGTCATTGGCGCCGTCTGGATAGCCTACGGGGACCTTGGGATAGAGCTTCGTCAGATCCTGCTCGGCGGCTTTGGTTTCGGCTGAGTGTCGGGTCAGAAACCAGTGCAATTGCTCGTGCAGATAGGTTGAGAGAAGTTCGTCATCCTGCTTGAGGTGGCGCGTGTGCAGGGTCAGAACCGGGTGGCTGTGAGGGATTGATTTCTCGTCGATCACGATCTCGTGCGTGAAGGTCCATTGGCTAAGATCGTGCGCGGCTATGAGCCGCTCAAGTTGGGTTTTGGTAGCCAACTCGGGAGCCGAATTGTGAGCGGTGCGAATGATGACTGTAGATTCGAGAACGAGCGAAGAAAGGGAAGTGGAAATCGCCAGCGAATCCGAGAGATGTTTCGCTAAGTGACTGCCCGACTCAGGTTGAGCGTTGAGAGCGGAAACAGAAGCAATCACGGCAACCAAACGCCAAAATTGGCTGGAGGCCATCGCGGCGCCGATGCTAGCAGCCCTTTTTGCACCGCGCCATGATGGCCGTGTGCAGCCGTTCACGGAGACCGGAAGGCATCTCGTAGATCTCATGGGACCGATAGATCTGGATGGTCTTGCGTGTTGTGCTCAGCGTGACCCCGCAATGCTCGCAGCCGCGCAGGTGTTCTTGCAGGTCGGCGCGCATCTCGGTGGTGACCGCGTCATCGATCAGGTCGTCGAGCATGGAGAGGAACTCGGTGCAGGTCACTTGTCAATACCCATTGGCGCGGGGCCCACAGCGGCAGACCCGCTTTTCCGTTTGAAGTAGCGGCTCAGGCGCTCGCGAAGCTGCAGCCGCGCGCGCAACAGGCGCGACTTGACGGCAGGAATGCTGAGCCCGAGCGTTTCCGCCGTTTCTTCGGTAGAAAGTCCTTCCACATCGCGCAGGGCGAACACCACTCGAAACCCTGGAGGAAGCCCCTGGATGGTCTTGCGCAGAATCTCGGCCAGCTCCGATTGCGTATAATTCTGCTCCGGATCGGGCGCCCAGTCGGCCAGGTCGCGGGGGACGCTGCCTTCCTCGGTCTCGACGTCCTCGTCGATCGAAACCATTTTGCCGGTGCGCCTCCGTCTCAGGCGCATCAGGCTCTCGTTGACTGCGATCCGGACCAACCATGTGTAAAATTTCGAGTTCCCCTGAAACTGGTCGAGCTTTTCGTAAGCCTTCAGGAACGCGTCCTGCATTACGTCCTCGGCGTCTTCGCGGTTTTGCGTAATGTGCTGCGCAATCCTGAAGACCTGCCGCTCGTACTTGCGGACCAGCGTATCGAACGCCGATACATCACCCTGGCGTACCCGCTCGACCAGGGCTACGTCGGGGTGCTGCTCGTTTTCTCCTGCAATCGATTGGATGGTCGCCATGGGAGTTGGTTGCGGAATTCCTCGGGAACTTGAACGGATTCGGGTCCGGCCTTGAAAATCAGTGTACCGGACGGCCCGCCGGGCGGCCAAACCGAGGGCTACCCTTGCGCCGCGCCAAAGAGCCCATGGCACAGAAGTCGTAGAGTTCACACATAACGAGAGAGGTACATCACTGTCCCTCCATCGAAAATCCGCTTACATTGGAAACATGAAGATTTCCGACACGCCGAAAGGGGCGGCCCGGATTGCTTCCCGGGGGATGGCTGCTCTTTTGGTGGTGCTGATCTCCGTCAGTCCCGGGTGGGGGCAGGGGACCGGCGATCCCGCGGCGCCCTCCTCCAAATCGTCTGGAACTCATAGCAAGAAGACAACTTCGTCCAAAGCGCATTCAGCTAAATCGAGCCCGGCAGGGCACGCAGCGGCGACGCGCCGGAACGCGCGCCGGAGGGGGACCAAGGCGCAGCGGATGGCACGCACCGCCCGGATCAAACAGGCGTTTGTGGCATCCACTGAATTGCGCCCGATGGCACAGCAGTTGACCACGCTGCGCACCCCGGCTGCATACCAGGGCGTGAGCGCATACGCGCACCGGCATACTGGCGATGCGGCGGCGGCGGCCTATCTGTCGCTGGGACACGCCTATCTGCTGGACAAGCGCTATGCTGATGCGGCCGCCAATCTGCGCCTTATACGCCAGAACAGCGAAGTCCTGGCAGACTATGCAGATTTTCTGGCCGCGGAGGCCGAGCATGACCAGGAACATGAGGCCGCGGCCGCCGCGCTTCTGCAAGGCTTCAACGAGCGCCATCCGGACAGCATTTTCGATATCGAGGCTCCCGAACTGGAGGCGAATGTGTTTCTGGCCCAGGGGAACCCGACCGCGGCGTTGCGTGCGCTGTCGAGTGTTGCCGACGTGGGGGCGGAGCTTCCGAATTACGAACTGACTCTGGGCAAGATTGATTTCGCACTGGGGCAACAGGAGGAAGCGGAGCGCGTTTTCAAGAAGCTGCTGTTGTCGCATCCCCTAAGCTCCGAGGCCGGAGTGGCACGCGCCAAGTTGACGGCAATGGGGGCAGAAGGCAGTTTGACCGCTGCCGAATTGCGCAGCCTGGGCGACGCGTTCTACAACGCCGGCCGATACGCCGAAGCGGGTGAACAATACCACGCCCTGGCTCGCAACTCGACTCTGCCCGCCCATGATCGAAACGGATTCGCGGTGGCCGCGGCGGCCTGCGACCTGAAATTGAAGCGGCTGACTGAGGCCCAGGCACAGGCGCTCGCCGACTCGCAGGACGAAAACGGCGCGCGACGCCAGTATCTTCTGATGGAACTGGCGCGCAACCGCAATGACGAGGCGGAACTGGAACGCATCGTCGAGCAGATGAAGACGCGTTTTCCGCAGAGTCCGTGGCTGGCGGAGGCGCTATTCTCAAGCGGCAATATGTACCTGCTGCGGCGCGATTACTCCAATGCCGCCACTTACTACAGTTATCTGGCCACCCATTTCCCGGCGCACAAGAATGCCGCTGCCGCGCACTGGAGAGCGGGCTGGTTGAACTACCGGGAGGGCCTGTACAGCGATGCGGCCCGCATCTTTGATGAGCAGATCAAGCTTTTCCCGAATGCGACGGAGACGGCAGCCGCGCTCTACTGGCGCGGTCGGCTCTACGAGACGCAGGACAACAATCACGCTCTCGCTGCAACCAACTACCGCACGGTTTCACGGGTGTATCAGCACTACTTTT
Source organism: Occallatibacter sp. (assembly GCA_036489245.1). GTDB lineage: Bacteria > Acidobacteriota > Terriglobia > Terriglobales > Acidobacteriaceae > Telmatobacter. The sequence goes on from DASXGD010000434.1 coordinate 6,264, forward strand.
ATGCGCAGATGGCACGGCAGCGGCTGCAGGCTCTCGGCGAGCCGCTGCTGGTTTCACAGGCGCAGGGGGAGACGATTCAGCCGGTCCCCGTCCCGCATCTGGCAGACACGTTTCCGGCTGACAGTCCGCATATTGCCAAGGCGCGCCTTGTAGCCAACGCGGGGCTGAACGATTACATCGCCCAGGAAATCGCGGCCGATCCCGATTCCGACAGTTGGAGCGCCCTGGCCGAGGCGCAGCTCTACGCTTCGTTTGGCGAGAGCTATCGCGCGATGCGAGCCCTCAAGCGAGCGCTGCCCTACGCGACCTCCGCATCCATCAATTCGATCCCGCTGGCCTACTGGCGCATTCTGTTTCCGCAGGCCTGGTGGGAGACCATCCAGACAGAGTCGGCAAAGAACGGTCTTGATCCGTACATGGTGGCGTCTCTGATCCGCCAGGAGTCGGAATTCAATCCTTCGGTCATTTCCTATGCCAACGCGTATGGTTTGATGCAATTGTTGCCGTCGGTGGGCAAATCGATGGCTCGCGAAGAAGGAATGAGTCATTTCGAGACGTTTCAGCTGCTCGATCCTGCCACCAACATTCGCCTTGGGACACGGTATCTTCGTAAAATGCTGGACCGCTTCGGGGGCGTGCAGGAATACGCACTGGCGGCCTACAACGCGGGCGATGAGCGGGTAGCGGACTGGCAGGCAGCCGGGCCGTATCATGGCATCGACGAGTTTGTGGAGTCGATTCCGTTTACGCAGACCCGCGATTATGTTCAGGGAATTCTGCGCAATGAGGACATCTATCGATCCATCGACGCAGTTGCAGGGACACAAAGCAAAACCGGAATAGGGGCATCGCGGTAATTGAAGTCAGTGGTGAATGTTTGCGAATTGAGCGCGGGAATCCTGGTCGACACGGGCCGTGCAGGTTTTCTATTGACGGAACGATCCGTTGCCGGGAACACTGTTTTCAACCCTGAGGAGTCCAATCTCTGGGTTGCCATTCGCAGCCTGCTGTTGTTGCAAGACAGAGCCGGGCGACTTTAGACACCATCCTGCTCTGTTGCATCTCAACGTTGGGAGGGCAGGATGTCAGCCGACTTACAGTTTCTGGAAGAATGGATCCCCGAACGGATGGACCCCGGAACCGTGTTTGTCCTCCAAAACCAAGGCAAACTGGGGCATGCGCAAAACCCGTTCGTCGCCGTAATGTCGTGTCCGCGATGCGGTACGATGGGCCTGATCACGCGTCGTCAGCTGTGCTGCGGAGAGATCATGATCTGCGGCGGCGATGTGTGCTCGGCCGAGTACCAACTGGATGGGGAAAACATTTGTTTCCGCAACCCGCAGTAGCACGGGTTCAACCGGGCGACTCGCGCGATGACCTGGACGTGACGTCGCGTCCTGAGGCCGGCGCCGTGGCTGCGGATTCGCAGAGATTCCGAAAGGGTGAGGGCCGCCGCCAAATTTCTCAGCTCGCGGCGCTCTGCTGAGCACGCAAGGCCAGTCCATGCGCGACCGAGGTGAATTCGTGACCACCGCGAATCTTCTCTTTCCCAAAGCGGCTGCTAAAGATTCGGCGCACGGCCGGAACGAAGGAACTCCCTCCGGTCAAAAATACGCGGTCGACCTCGCGCGGATCGATGCCCGCGTTCCGCAAGAGCGAATCGACAGATCCTTCGATTGCTCTTAGATCTTCCGCAATCCAGGTTTCGAACTCACGGCGTGTCACGGGAATCCGCAGGTCCAGGCCGCCGTCGTGGAAGCGGAACTCCGTGGATTCATGCTGCGAAAGGGCAAACTTCACCCGCTGGACCGCCTGGTGGAGTTGGAATCCGAGGTCCTGCTCGACAATGGCGGTCAGGGCTTCGATCTTTTCCGGCTCCAGGGCTCGGATCCGAGCGCTCTTTAAAATCTCTCGCACGTTGTTCGTGCGCAGGAACGAGAGATAATGCCAGCGTTCGAGATTGGCGTAGATCCACGCCGGAACCGCGGGAAGGATCTTGTTAAGCGAGCGCGCCTCGGAATTTGAACCCAGGGCAGGCGATACCAGCTTCCTGACAATCCGCGCATCGAATGCATCACCGGCTAACCCAACACCGCTATAGCCAAGCATGCTTCGCGTTCCCTGACCGTGCATCCGCGCGCCGGGCCCCACGCGCAGCAGTGAGAAATCACTGGTGCCACCGCCGAAATCGCCAATCAGGATCAGTACGTCATGATCGAGCGTTGACTCATAGGAGCACGCCGCGGCAACCGGCTCCAGCTCAAAATCCACGTGTTCAAATCCGGCCATCTCGAACGCCGTGCGAAGTCGTGAAACGGCGAAGTCGTCATCCTCCGTGCTTTCCGCGCCGACAAAACGAACCGGCCGCCCCACGGTTGCGCGTCGTATCGGCCGTTCGAACTGCTTTTCGGCATGTTTGCGGAGATCGCTGAGCATCCGCGAGATCAGTTCTTCGAGCCCGTGGCGCCGGCCAAAAACCTCGGTCCCGCTCAACGAGCGGCTGGCAAGGTGCGACTTGAGCGATTGAATCAATCGCCCCTTCTCATCGGCGTCCAGGTAGCGTTCGATAGCCACTGGTCCCGAGAGGCCGTGGGTCCGCTTCACCCCGCCCGGGGACTTTAGCTGTTCGAAGTAGAGAACCGATCTGGAAGAAAGTGTCTCGCTGCCGGCAAACGTAAACGACGCAAGTTCCACTTTCGAATTCTCAGTAATGAGCGCTACTGAGCTGTTTGTGGTTCCGAAATCGATCCCTGCAACACTCAAATGTTCCTCTTTGAACTACGCATCGAAACAGGATTGGGAATATCTCTCGAGTTA
>DASXGD010000484.1:0-2819 GCA_036489245.1 Occallatibacter sp.
CCAGTTGCCACGCCAGGTGATCGGCCAGGGTCGTCGGCTGAGACAGGAAATTCTCAAAGGAAGGCTTTTCGCTCTCTTCATATTCCGGCTGAGTCCGGTAGCCGGGGTCCAGATACTCCTGGAAATACGATCCGAAATCGACCTCGTTAAACGGATCCTTGGGCGGGGAGACCGCTGCCTCTTCCACGGGGCGTTCCAGCTTCTCCTCGCGCCCGGCCACCTCGTCCAGCATCGGAACCGACTCGTCGATCTCTTCCAGGACGGGGTTTTCCACCATCTCGGCATCGATCATCTCCTTCAGTTCGAGCTTGTTGAGCGCCAGAACGCTCACCATTTGCATCAGGCCTGGGGTAAGGATCTGGCGTTGCGCCACCTTCAAGCTCAATTTGGGCTGCAGCAACGCCATAAGAAGGTCTCGGTTCCCGCTAGGATTACTACCAGTGTAATCAAATGACGAAAGGCCCGTAGCGGAAAACGCCCTCTTCCGATTCCCTGATCCCGGAATGGAATTCCTCCACTCGGGAACTCCGTTTGTTGCAATTAGGATGCGGGGCTTTCCTCAACGGACAATCGTTCTGAGAAATATTATGACCAGCCTTCAGCCAACCGTCGAGTCTGACCGTCTCGCCTGAGCCGCCTCAGCTCATCGAAAACCCCTCGCCGAGATAGACGCGCCGGACTTCCACATCGTTTCCTAATTCGTGCGGCGTCCCGGCTCTGAATATCTTTCCCTCCGCAATAATATAGGCCCGGTCCGTCACGCTCAGCGTCTCGCGCACATTGTGGTCGGTGACCAGGATCCCGATCCCGCTGGCCTTCAGGTCGAAAATGATCTTCTGCAATTCCAGCACGGCAATCGGATCGATTCCGCTGAAGGGCTCATCGAGCAGGATGAAGTTGGGCCGGATGCAAAGAGATCGGGCAATCTCGACTCGCCGCCGCTCGCCCCCGGACAGTGCGAACCCGCGGGTTCCCCGGATATGGTCCAGATTCAATTGTTTGATCAGCCGTTCCGCCTGTACTCGGCGTTCGCGATCTCCCAACGGCTGGGCTTCCAGGACCGCGAGAATGTTCTCTTCCACCGTCAGCTTCCGAAAAACTGAAGGCTCCTGGGGAAGATAGCTGATACCGAAATTCCTGGCACGCAGATACATGGGAACCCGCGTGATCTCCGTCTCGTCCACCATCACACGGCCCGATTCCGGTACCACCAGCCCGACAATCATGTAAAAGCTGGTGGTTTTGCCCGCGCCGTTTGGGCCCAGCAGGCCCACCACTTCGCCCCGGGAGATTCGGAGGTTGACCCCGCGGACAACCTGTCGACCCTTATACGACTTGCCGATGCCCTCGGCGATCAGTGTGTTCATCCAGCTTTCGCGCGTGCCTTTCGAAACAGGCCGCCGCCGTCACTTGGGGGCCATGGTTTCCGATGAAGTCTTGCTGCCGCCGCCTTCGATACTGACGCTATCATCGCGGCTATTGAAAATCAAAGATGCTCCGGTCACGTTTCCGTGCGCGGGGTCCGTCATCCTGGGGGGCGCCGCGGCGGTCCCGGTGAGCACATATTCGCCGGTCTCGCTTGAATACACCAGCCGGTTGCCCGTTCCCCGCCGGCCCTGCGAGCTGACCACCACGTCGCCGCTGGCGGTCATGCGGTCCACCTGCGCCGCGGCACCGTCCTTGCCTGCGTGATTGCCTGGAGGCAGCAGCACCAGTTCAAGCTCTTTTGAAATCGATGTGGCCGTGCCCGTTTCCGCAACCACGGAACCTGTCGCGCCCCCATTCATTACCGCTTTCCGCTCTGCTTCGGAGTACTTCAGCTCCGCGCCCCGCACGCGGATCACCGACGGCGACGCTCCGGTCCCGAGCGTCGCTCCCTGCGTTGACGTCCCTCGGTGCCCCATCGATCCCGCGCCTTCTGCGGACGAGCTGGGAGTTCCCGGCTGTCCGGCCCTGAGCGTATCCATTCCGCCCGCGCTCAGCATCACAACCCGCACCGGGCTCGTCCCGTTCGGGCTGCGGGCCACCAGCGTCTGCCGGCTTCGATTCAGTACGATCTCGGGAGCCGCGATCGAATTGGCCTGCTCCCACAGCCGGACCTGCCCCCGGAAAGTCGCCTCTCCGGTCGACTGGTGCAGTTGTGCTTCATCGGCAACAATATGCGCCGGACCTTCCCCGCCCAGTGCACCGCCCCCGGGGCCCGAGGGGGCGCCAGGTTGTTTTTTTCCGGCTCCCCCGTTGCCGGCTGCTCCAGGAGCCCAGGTTGCCTTCACACTTCCATGGGCAAAGGCGTCCCCCGAAGCCTGCAGAACATCCACCTTCTCGGCCGTCAGCTGAAGTGCCCCGTTCTCCACACGGGGACTTACCGTCAGGTGCAGCCGTTCTTCCCGGCCTTCGTACTCAGCGTGTCCCGCGGTCGCCCGCAATGGCGGACGTGGTTCGGAACCCGGTCCGCGCGAAGGCTCCTCGACCAGCACAACATTTCCATCCACAGTGGCCGATTCAATCTGCGCCATGGCTTCGGATGCGTTCCCCGTCCCGGCGGATTCACCCGCAATTCCAGGCTGGGACTTCGACGCCGCCTCCTTCCCGGCCGAACTTTGTTTCCCCGGCGCTGGAGTGAAATTGACCTCGATCCGGTCGCCGCTCGTGGTTTGTCGCGTACCCGAAGCGGTTACCTGGTCCAGAACTGCATGGCCGGTTCCGAGCGCGCTGGTCAGTACTTGTCCCGATCCGAAAGAAGCTGTCACGACATCGGCGGCCATGTGAGACGGGAGCACCAGACCTTCGTCTGTCCGCGAGGCTCCGGTGATTACGAC
>DASXGD010000534.1:0-2647 GCA_036489245.1 Occallatibacter sp.
GTATCCTATCCTGCTTGGAACAAACGCCATGCAGATTCAGAACACCGGCTCTTCCGTGACCGGTCTACAGTAGCAACGTGTCCATCAGAGCAACGCACCTTGTTGGATCGCCGCATTTGATGGTGCATTGGGGTAATGAACGAAGCACGAGCGGCGCGCAGGCGGTTTGGCCGAGCCGGGGCCGAGCCTCTGGTTGCGGATTTTGAAGCGACCGGATTGATGCGGGCAGAGTTTTGTCGGCTGTTCCAGCCGAGAGCATGAAAAAGCAACCACGGATCCTTCGTCCTTACGCTCCTCAAGGATGACAGCGTTGTGGCAGGAGCAAGGGATTATTTCACAGCAGATCCTTAACTTCGGGCTCAGGATGACTACGCGAGCGAACTGCGGCGCGGGACTATCGCTCCGCTTGCGGAAGTTGCCCCGACGTTATCGGAAAACGGATAGGCTTGCCTGAAAACTGCGGATCTTTCGACTCCGATCGCCGCGGGCGACCTGCGCTCAAGATGACGACAATCGCCTCGGGGATGAAACGTGTTCCGGCCAAAAAGCCCGGGGGAATCTCCGGTGCGAGATCCCGATCTCACCACGCATTGAGAAGCTCCATATAGATCGAATACGTCCTGTTGTCGAAACACACAAAGTTCACCAGTTCCACTCCGCTGGCGTCGGCGTGGGCTTTGACGGTTTCGATGGCGATGCGGGCGGCGCGGTCGGATGGAAAGCCGTAGACGCCGGTGCTGATGGCGGGAAACGCAATCGAGCGGACCTGGTGCTCGGCGGCCAACTCGAAACAGCGGCGGTAGCAGGCGGCGAGCGCCTCGTCTTCGTTGTCGTCTCCACCGCCCCAGACGGGGCCGACGGCATGGAAGACCCATTTGGCCGGAAGTCTGAATCCAGGTGTCGCCTTGGCGTCGCCGGTCCGGCAGCCGTTGAGTTTGCGGCACGATTCAAGGAGTTCAGGACCGGCGGCGCGATGGATAGCGCCGTCCACACCGCCGCCGCCGAGCAGCGAGGTGTTGGCCGCGTTGACGATGGCATCGACGTCGAGCCTGGTAATGTCGCCGTGGACAGGGATGAGTTGGGCCATGAGTTCTGCCTCGCTATGGATTCGGGTTGAGGATACGCCCCCTGAGAGCGATGGGGCGGGTTGACACTGGCCGCGACGCATCTTTATGGTTGCGCCAGTCGCTTGCCAGGCAGAGCGACCGGCTGCGATGACCGATCTCGAAAAATGACCGATCTCGAAAAAATCCGGGCAATCCTTACCGACATTCACTTCCTGATTCCGCTCATCGTTTTTTGTATAGGCCTTGCGCTCCTGATCACGCTGCATTGAGCTGCTTTGGGGGCCAGCTCATTTTCCGGCTGTGTACGCAAGGCCGGGGGATCGTGTTCCACCTGAAAGCATGAAGAACAACCGCGGATCCTTCGTCGCTGCGCTCCTCAGGATGACAGCGCTGTGGTGGTAGCGAGGGGTCCATGGCAGAAAGGGAAGAACTCTTCTGGCGATGAGCGCAACCGCGGCAACGGGCAAAAAATTCCGGTCGATGCACGGCATCGGGGTGCTGTGCGGGCTGGCCGCGGGAGTGTGGCTGGGCGCGGCCGAGGCTCCCACCAAGCTGGTCAACACCGGCCTTTCTCCGTATGCCATTTCGCTGTGCATGGTGGCGGGCGTGTTCACCGCGCGCTGGTCGCTGCCCACACTGGTGAAGGGCACGCGCAGCGTGTTTGCCGACCTGAAGCGCAACAAGCACCTGATCCCCATTGCGATTCTCGCCGGCATGTTGTGGGGCGTGGCCAATACGCTCACCGTGTTCGCCATTCGCGATGTAGGCCTGGCCATCGCTTTTCCGCTGTGGAATACCAATTCGCTGGTCGGGATCCTGTGGGGACGGGTGCTCTTCGGCGAACTCAAGGGCGCGAGCGGGAAGAATGTCGCCAAAGTGCTGCTGGGCGCGCTGGCCATCGTGGGAGCCGCGATCATGCTCGGCTTCAGCACCATCCAGGGCGGCGAGGGGCATGCCCACCGCGCGCTGGGCGGGATCCTGGCGGCCGCCGGGGCCAGCCTGCTGTGGGGCACGATGTATATCCCCTATCGCAAAGCGTATGTGAGCGGAATGAACCCGCTTTCGTTCGTCACCATATTCACGGTGGGCGAACTGGTCACGGTGCTGGCGCTGGTGCTCGCGCTGGACGGAGGAACTAAGGCCGCCGTCTTTCATTCACCGGCCGTGGGGCACATGCTGTTCTGGCTTTTCCTGGGCGGATTCGTCTGGGTGATCGGCGACATCTTCCAGCAGTTCGCAACCAAATATCTGGGCATCGGCCGCGGGATTCCTCTTTCCAATACCAACCAGCTTTGGGGATTGGCGTGGGGCGCGCTGGTGTTTGGAGAACTTGCCCATGCCGATGCGACGCACCGGTGGCTGGTAGTGCTGGGATCGGTGGTGATGATCCTCGGCGCTCTGGCGGTGAGCACGGCCATCGCCACGGAACGCGAACACGGATCGATCAATCAATCGCTGGTACGCGAGTGCGACCGCTACGGGCTGGACTACGGGCGGGTGCTGCTGGCATACGGAGGAGTCGAGGAGCCCGGCGAGGAGGGACGCTCGTGGTGGGATTTCATCATCGTGGCCGGCGCGAT
>DASXGD010000537.1:0-4416 GCA_036489245.1 Occallatibacter sp.
TGGACTGCACCAGCATGATGATCGTGATCGTCACGCCCGCCAGGCGCGAACTGCTGCGGAATCCAAGCAGTCCGCAGATAACAATCGCCGCGAAAACGGCGAGGATGTAGTTCCACGGGACCGAACCCAGTAGCGAAAACGAAAACCCCAGCAGCGCGCCGATGAGGGTTCCCAGAACGCGATCGCGTGACGCGGTGATGGTCGCGCCAAAGTTCGATTGCAGCACGATAATCGCGCTGATCGCGCCCCAATAACCGTCGTGCAGCCCTAAGCGTGACGCCAGCCACCAGCACACCCCCGCCGCCAGGGCCGTCTTCGCCGCGTGAATGAGCAGTCTGCGATGCTCCCACGACAACAGGCCACGACGGTCTGTGCCCGCCAGGCGAAGCTTGGTTGCCAGCTCTTGTTGGGACCAGGTTTTGTTGGCAGTCAGGCGCATGCGATCAGACCATTCTTTCATGCTAAACAAATGCGACTTTGTCACCCGCGAGAAATTGGAAATCGACCTTCAAGCAGCGTGTAGCATAAGGAGACATGTTACGAGTGGGTTATCCCGCAGTCTTAGACTCCAAACTGCTAAGCGTCATGCCGGAAGGCGTCGACCTGGTCCCTCTGGCGGACGGACTCGATGCCCACGTCGACATCGATGTCTGGATTCCGGATCCGTACCCCACCCGGGCCCTGCGCATCTGGCCGCACCTGCGCGGAGTACGCCTGGTACTTTCACTTATGGCCGGCACGGAATGGATTCCCGGCACCGTGGGACCCCACGTCACCATCTGCAATGCTCGCGGGGCCCACAACATCTCCACCGCGGAATGGACCCTCTCCGCGATTCTCGGCATGCTCAAGTACCTGCCGGTTTATTTCGATATCCAGCGCTCGGGCGATTGGCGTCGCCGTTCCGAGGTGACTCGGATCTACGAACAACTGACGCACGATCGACGTCAACTCCACCCGCCCGTCAAGCTCGAAGAACTCACCGGAAAAACCGTACTGCTGGTGGGCTACGGCTCGATCGGCAAAGAAATCGAGCGCATGCTCGAGCCGTTCCACGTGGAGATCCTGCGCGTTGCGCGGAGCGCGCGCACGGCGCCGCTGGTTCGTCCCGTGAGCGAACTCGATGGTTTGTTGCCGCGAGCCGATGTTGTGGTCATGATTCTGCCGTTGACCGATGAGTCCAGAGGTCTGATCGGCCCGAAGCAGCTTGACCTCATGCGGCAGGGCGCTCTGCTTGTCAATGCCGCACGCGGAGGCGTGGTGCAGACAGATGCGTTGGTCGACGCGTTGAACGCGGGCAGAATCCGGGCCGCCATCGATGTGACCGATCCTGAACCGCTGCCCGAAGGACATCCTCTTTGGCAATGTCCCAATCTGCTCATCACTCCGCACGTCGGCGGATCGAGCCCGCAATTCGGTCCCCGAGCCCTGAAAATCGCAGCCGATGAACTGCGCCGCTACATGATAGGCGAGCCGCTCAGAAACATCGTTCAGGCCGCTGTCTGAACCGCCACCGGCGCGCGTTGCCAATCGCGGAGCCCTATCACCGCGAGGACCACGAGCCCTGCGTACAGCACTGCAGTGAGCCACAGATTCTTGTAGATATACTCGCCAATGTAGACAAGGTCCACCACGATCCAGAGCCACCAGTTGGCGATGTGTTTGCGCGCCTGCCACCAACTGCCGACCAGGCTGTAGCTGGTCAACGTCGCGTCGAGATACGGCAGCGACGCATGGAGTCGCTTAGCCATAATTCCCAGAAGAACGCTGCCGGCAACCCCAGCGGCCACCGCGATCAGCAGGCTTCGGGTGGCCAGCGGGACGACGCGGACTTCCCCTTCTTCGCGAACGCCGCGCCACCAGTGCCACCACCCATACAGCGTGAAACCGACGAAAAACATTTGCAGCAGAGAATCCGACAGCAGGCGTGCCTGGTAGAAGACCACCAGGTAGAGAACATCGGCGGCCAGCGTTACCGGCCAGCAAAGCAGCGTCCGACGCGCCGTGAGCCAGATTCCTAGTCCTGTGGTTAAGGTTCCAGCCAGTTCGAGCCAGTGTTCGCGAAAGAAGGCCGCAATCGTCTCGGCGATCATCGTGTCGTGCCCATGGTCGCTGGCCGATCCGGTCTCGACGCCCACTCGCGCAATACCTCGAGAAGCCTGCTTCCCGGTCCGCGAAACCATCGCGCATGCGAAACGAGATAACCTTCGCAGGCCATGCTCGCCTTCTCCTTAGCCTGGAGCGCGGTCAGGAAATAATCTGTCTCTGCCAAAGCGAATTCTGCATGGCATAGCGCCGTCATTGGCGCGAGCGCCTGCCGCTCCTGGCGCGAAAGCGGTTTCACCGACTCATAACCGTCGAGCAACGCAAACAGATGGTCGTAATGAATGCGGACGTCTTCGGGCTGGTGGGGGCGATCGACAAGCGCCAGCCAGCCAACCATGCTGCGCTCAATGGCCTGGGCCAGGTCGTGAACCGCATTCGTCCGATCGGCGAGCCCGAAGTCGATGACGGCAACCACCTCCGCATCCGTACCCGTATCGCTCCACAGCAGGTTGGAGGCGTGCAGATCGTTGTGGGTCCACAGCGGCGCCAGGCGCGGCAACAGTGGGAGAAGTTCCGCGTGGAAGGGTGCCAGGAGGGTGAGCGCTTCTTCGCGGCAATTACGGTGGCGCAGGTAATCGCTCAGAGCGGGTCGTGCCGCCACGTAGCGGCTAAACTCCGCGCCCGCATCGGCCGACGCGAAGATGGTAAACCCCGCAACCAGCGGCCTTGATTTGCGCGGCGGCGCGTCAAAGCCGTGAGATGCGAGATGGAGCCGCGCCATCGCCTGCCCTGCGGACCGTGCATGGCCAAGGGATCGGAACGGTGTCCATGAAAGCGCGTCTTCATACACGTCGATGCCCTGCGGAGTTTCGTGTACTTCGTAAACCCATTCCCCTGCCTTGATCGAAGTTTCGCCCGACGCTGCTCTGAAGACGCGGGGTACCATCGCTCCTTTGCCACGCAGGTGCGCCATGAACCGATGCTCTTCGCGCAGTCCCGCCGTATCCCGCACTGTCATGTGATGGCGCTTGATAAAGACATTCTGGCTCTGCGTAGCCACAACGCTCGCCGCCGAAAACGGGCGCGGGCTTATCATCAGAACTTTTTTTGGCGGGCCGAGCGCGGGGTATTCACGCAATAAGCCACGGATCTCGTTCAGCGTTAACGGCGGCCAATCAGGTTCGACCAGCGTGCCATCCAGGCCGTGCGCCATCGCTGCGCGGTTTACTTGCACTTAGCCTTTGCTCCTTCCCAGGACAGAGGTACCGTCAAAACGTATAGTGCGCCGATAGCCTTACGGTGGTTGGTGCGCCGAGATGAATGTACGTATCGCCGTAGTTGGCGCCCGTATCTTTCCAATATCGCTTGTTGGTGATGTTATCGGCGTAGAGCCGCAATGTCATGCGTCCCTGCTCCCCGCCAACCGTATAACGCGCTCCCAGGTTGAAAAGATTGTAGCCCGCGACGCTGACGGCATCGTCGCTCGTCGCCTCCTTCCGCCCGGTGTAACTCCAGCCCGGCATCACATGCAGACCGCGCGCATGCGGCACTGCCACATCGGAGAATAGCGCGGTACGCAAGCGCGGCACGTTGATTACCTGTTTGTTGTCGAACGCCGGCGTACCGGTATCACTCGAAAACGCCCGGATCGCCGCGCCCGATGCGCTCAGGCGCAACCAGTTTGCAGCCTTGCCCTCCGCGCTCAACTCGACGCCATCGTGCGTCTCGCGGCCTTCGGAAACAAAACTCAGATCGCCCGCATCGTCGATGGTTTTGGGATAGAAAAACGGCGCTCTCATGCGGAAGAAAGCCGTGGACATAAGAATGCGCCGCCCCGGTTGGTACTTGGCCCCAGCCTCCAGTTGCCGCGTGAAATAGGGAGCAAGATACTGCCCGCCCGCCCAGAATGGACCTTGTGGACCCAGCGAGAGCAGCACACTGTAACTCCCATACAGCATCAGTGGTTGCGAAGGATTCCACGTGGCCGAATACTGCGGCAGCCATACGCCTTTGGTTCCAGTCACATTGAAATCGCGCAGCGAAGTGTAGCGCCCGCCCGCCGTCAGCCTAACCCGGCTCCCAACACTGATGCGATCCTGCACGATTGCCGAGGCCTGGTGATCGAAGTCCGCCAGTTGCACCGGCCCCGCGGACTGCAACGGATCCTCGATCGGAAATGGAATATTCGGCTGATAGATATTCTCAGAACCAACATACGTGTACACCGCGCCATCTTGCACGGTTGGCGGCGCGTCCGGCGGCGGCGCGCCGGGCAGGTCCACATTGCGATGAAAAATTTCGCCCCCAAACGCAAGATCGTGGGTCAACACGCCTGTCTGTACCGAGCCCATCGCCAACGCCTCACCCACC
>DASXGD010000010.1:0-3540 GCA_036489245.1 Occallatibacter sp.
CCGCCCGTTAAGGTCCAGAACGGTCACACCGTCCACTTCACGGGAAGCAATAGTAAGTGCCACGGAAATTCCTCCTTTTCGAGTCGTTACGGTTATAGCACCTTTGGGGGGCAGCCTTGAAAGGAATCTGCAATTTGCCCGAACGATGGCCCGGGAATGAGCCACAGTTCGCCTCCGTCGTGCCTAGGTTTTCTCGGTTGCTGGCGGGAGATGCTTCACCAGCGTCAATTCGGTTCCGGGATGCAGTTGACGAAAGTGTACCTCATCCATAAACGAGCGGATGATGAAGATGCCTCGGCCGGTGCCGCGGAGCAGGTTCTCCGGCGCGAGGGGGTCGGGAAGGGTTTCCGGGTCCAGGCCCTTGCCCTGGTCGGTAATGATAAACACCAGGTCAGAGCCGGTGTTTTCGAACGTTGCGGTGATCTGCTTGGAGGGGTCGTATTCGTTGCCGTGCAGCACCGCGTTGACGGTGGCTTCGCGCACGGCCATGGTTACGTGGAAGCGCGTGTCCTCGTCGAAGCCGGCCTCCTCCGCCATTTTCTCGGCGATGGCCTCAATCTCGTTGACACTGTCCATCGTCGACTTCAGAGCAATTGTCTGCCGTCCTGCCTTCGGTCCGCTCAAAATGGTTCTGAACCCGCCTCTTCCGGAGCGGAGAATAGTTCTACGCCCCTGTTGCGCCCCTCAGCCACCTTGCACGAAGTTTCATGGCTGGGGCTGATTGTGTCAAGAAGGGCTCTGAATCGCCCGGCCATGGCGGACTGAATCACGAGAATTCCTGTTCACCGAATGCGCGGCGTAGGCCTGGGTCGGCGATTGTGAAGCCGGGTCGCCGAATCGCGGTCCGAACCGACTACACTTTCCTCATGCACCAGCCTCGCACCACAGCCCGTGTAAGCCTGACCGCGTTGCTCGGCACGCCAGTCACCGACGCGCAGGGCCATTTGCGGGGACGGTTGAAAGACATCGCCGTGGCCACGGGGCCGGATGCGGGCAAGGTTGCGGGCCTGGTACTCAAAACGCGTACCGGTCTCTCGATTGTGCCGTCGCAGGAAGTGATGGAGACGCCGGCGGGCACTCTCGAACTGCGCTCCGCCGGTACCCTCGTGCCGCTCAAAGACGAGGGCAACTATATCTACCTGCAGCAGGACCTGGTCGACCGCCAGATCATCGACATACACGGCCGAAAAGTTGTCCGCGTCAACGATGTGGATCTGGAATGGCTGGGTCATGGAGCGGCACACCTTCTGCGCGTGGCCGAAGTCGAGGTCGGGTTGCGCGGCGCACTGCGGCGCGTCTTCAAGGGCGTGCTGCCGCGGGCTACGCTGGAGGCCTTCTCGCGGCGCTTCGCCGCCCATGGCATTCCGTGGCAATTTGTGGATGTGATCGAGGTCGATCCGGCGCGGCGGGTCAAGCTGCGCATCGAGTACGAACGCCTCGCGGAGATGCACCCATCGGACCTGGCGGAAATTCTCGAAGACCTGGCCCCGGCCGAGCGCGAAGCAGTCTTCACCTCGCTTGACGAGGAAGTGGCCGCCGAGGCGCTCGAGGAAGTCGATCCAAAGCTCCAGAAAGCGCTGCTCGAAAAGCTCGACGAAGAAAAGATCGCCGACATCGTGGAGGAGATGGACCCTGGCGCCGCGGCTGACCTGCTGGCAGAACTGTCCGAAGAGCAGTCGGATGCCATTCTCGAAGAGATGGAGCCGGAGGAGCGGCATGAAGTAGAAGAACTCCTCGAATTCGACGAGAAGTCGGCGGCCGGAGCCATGACTACCGACTTCGTTTATGTCGGCGTGGGCGGAACCGTGGCGCAGGCGGTGCAGGCGCTGCGCAATTTCGATGGCGATCCGGAGAGCGTGACCGAGGTATACCTTCTGGATGAGAAAAGGATGTTGCGCGGCGCGGTCGCGCTGGCGCGCGTGGTGATGGCTCAGCCCGACGCCCGTCTCGCGGTGCTTGCCGAACCGCGGACGCTCTCGTGCCCCGCCGACATGCGTCAGGACGAATTGGCAGAGGTGTTCGACAAGTACAACCTTCACTCCTTGCCGGTCGTCGATGCGCTGGGCCGCATGGTGGGGGTGGTGCAGGCCGACCACGTCATCAGCTTCCTGCGCGAAAAGCTGTGATCCACTTGTTGGCCCGCCGGGTTAGGCGGAAACTATGAATGCCGGACAGCCCTCCAGATGAGGCGGCTGTCCTGTCCGCGTTAACGGACGGTAACTTATCTAAATATCAATAGTTTCCATCGGGTTATTGAAGGTCCGGTTTAAAGCCCTCTGCAAGATCTCTTCTTGAGCGACTTTCATGCCTTGGCCAAATCGCTGGCCGCAACCCCAGATCGA
Organism: Occallatibacter sp.; assembly: GCA_036489245.1. GTDB lineage: Bacteria > Acidobacteriota > Terriglobia > Terriglobales > Acidobacteriaceae > Telmatobacter. The sequence continues at coordinate 2,343 of DASXGD010000010.1, forward strand.
CGTTGCGCAAGGCAAGTTGATGGTTGGATTCAATGCTGCCTGAAACGGAGGAGCCCCTTGCGTAGACCCGAAATGATCGTTTCCCTGTTGCTCACCTTTGGCGGTTCATTTCTTTTCGCTGACCAGGTCGCGTTCAAGAATGGTGACCGGCTTACCGGGGTGATCCTTAAGTCCGATGCCAAGAATCTGGTGATCAGGACGGCTGTCGCCGGAGAGGTGTCAGTGCTGTTGCAGGAGATTCAGGAGATCCGCGCGGACCAGCCGCTGCACGTAGATCTCGGTGGCACGACAATCCTGGCGAGCAGGATGACGGCGCGCGAGAAGACAGTGGAAATTGTCACCGATGCCGGCGCCGCGGTGGAGAAGCCCAAGGAGAGTGTAGTGGCGCTGCGTGATGACGCCGAACAGACGGCGTATGAGAAATCCCGGCTGAAGGGTGTTCTGAACGGTTGGGACGGCAATCTGGATGCGGGAATGGACCTGACCCGCGGCAACGCCGAGACCGAAAATTATCGGTTAGCCTTCCGCGCCGCGCGCGCCGTCTTCAAAAACCGGCTTGCGGCGTACGCTGCGTTGCTTCGCTCCTTTGATGATCTTGCCAATGCGAAGCCGCACACAACGGCCGACGAGACGCGGGGTGGCGCGTTTTTCGACCGCGATTACACGTGGCGCTTTTTCGTCTTCGGCAATGCTGACTTCATGAGCGACGGTCTGCAAGACCTGAACTTGCGCTCGGTGTTAGGCGGAGGCATCGGCCATCACCTCCTGAGGAGCGACAGGGCGACCCTCGACGTGCTCGGCGGCGTCAACTTTACGCGCGAGAATTATGACGAATTTCAGCGCAACCTGCTGGCGGGGCAAGTCGGTGAAGAATTGAACATCAAGATGGGAAACAGCACCTCGCTTATTCAGAATTCTGCTTATTTCCCCGATCTGACGGATCCGGGAGGCAACTACCGCACAAACTTCAGCCTTACGACCGTCACCAGGATCATCAAATGGTTCGGCTGGCAAAACTACCTGAGCGATATGTATGTCACCAATCCGCCCACAGGGAAAAAGGGGAACGAGCTCATGTTCACATCCGGCTTGCGCGTGACATTCCCCAACTCACCGAGTGGTTCGCCGTTTCAACCGAAAAGACATCTCCCTAATCCTTAAAGCCGGTGATATTTTGGGATTCTCGCAGTCTCGAAAC
>DASXGD010000061.1:0-5066 GCA_036489245.1 Occallatibacter sp.
GGCAAAGGCCTCGACTCCTTATTACCGCGCGTTCAACCGGTTGAGCCAGCGCAATCGAGTCCCGAGGGGGGTGGGGGTAAGCCTCGGGAGATCCCCGTAGATATGATCGATCGCAATCCTTTCCAGACCCGTTCGCAAGTAGACGAGGGGGAGTTGGCGGAGCTGGCTGCTTCGATTGTTGCCAATGGGGTGGTACAGCCGATCCTGGTGCGGCCGGAGAGTAACGGGCGCTTTCAATTGATCGCCGGGGAGCGTCGCTGGCGGGCTTCGCAACTGGCGAACAGATTGACGATCCCGGCGATTCTGCGCCAGGTTTCGGACGAGCAGGCGATGGAGATCACGATCGTCGAGAACCTGCAGCGGGCCGATCTTAATGCCATGGACCAGGCACGGGCCTTCGAGCGGCTGTCGAGCGAGTTCCATATGACGCAGGAGCAGATCGCGACGCGCACGGGAAAAGACCGCGTTACGGTGGCTAACTTCATGAGGCTGCTGAAGTTGCCGGTAAGCATTCAGGCGCGGGTGGAGTCGGGCGAATTGAGTTTTGGCCATGCACGGGCGCTGCTGGCGCTGAATCATCATCCGGGGTTTGAAAAGGCGGCGCAAAAAGTCGTCACGCTTTCGCTTTCTGTTCGCCAGACAGAATCGATGGTACAGGGCATGCTTTATCCCGAGCGGGAGAAGAAGGAACCTAAGCCGGAGCCCCCGGTGGATCCCAATGTGCGCGAGGTAAAGGACCGCCTTCAGCGGGCCCTTGGCCTCAAGGTCAGCATCGAGGATCGAAACGGCCGGGGCAAGGTGATTATCGAATACGCCCGCCTGGAAGACTTCGACACCTTGCTGGAGCAACTGGCCGGAAAGTAGGCGATGCGCCTCTTTATCGGAATTCCGTTGGCGGCGGCGGTGGTTGAGGAACTCGCCGCGCTCGCGGACCGGCTGAAATTGCCATCCGACGGGTTGCGGTGGTCAGCTCCTGCCGGGTGGCACATTACGCTGCAGTTTCTGGGCAAGACGAGCACGGAGCAGTATGCGTGCCTTGTCCCGGCCCTGCGCCAGATCCGGTCTTCGAGTTTTGCGATCCAGCTTGAGCCGCCGGGATTCTTCGATCGGGCCGGCGTTTTCTTTGCCGGGGTGGGACTCTCTCCTCCATTGATCAGGCTGCAGGAACTTGTGGTGGCAGCGACCAGGCCTTGCGGGTTTGATCCCGAGGACCGGCCCTATCATCCGCACATCACGCTGGCGCGGGCGAAAGCGGGGCGGTCGGGGCTGACGGCGCTGAAGCCTCGAATCGGGGAGGTGAGGCCCTTTTCAGCCTTCGCGGCGCGAGAGTTTCTCCTCTATGAAAGTTTTCCCGGGCCGGGCGGGTCGCGGTATGAGGTTCGAGAACGGTTTTCCATGTAGATGCCCACAGTTTCACAGTCCCCCCCGGGGGGGGGTATCAATTTTTGAGCTCGCACGTTATTGATTGCACTGCGTTTATATGCGAAAATCGACGCTTCAAAACGGCCAAAATACCGGCATAAATGGTTCTGAGACGGCATTTTACGACATCGGTTGCGGTTGGCAAACGCACGCGAAGGGCCATTTTCGTGAAGATGGGTGAGATTGGTCATGGGTTCTCCATCCCCAGCATGCGCTGACTGGTCTTAATTTTCGGCAAGCATTGGACCGGAGTCAGGATTGCGTAGCGGGATGCGCCGTGATCTGGTGCTACTCGGTTCGGAGCGCCTGCATGGGATCCAATCGAGAAGCGCGCCATGCGGGAACCAGGCAGGCCAGGACCGAAACGACCAGGAGCGTGGCAATCACGCCGGAAAGAACCACAGGATCGAGAGGCCTGGTTCCAAAAAGCATCGACTGGAAGATGCGCGTCGCCACAAAGCTCGCCACCAGGCCAATCCCCAACCCGAACACGGCCGGCCGCAGGCCGTCGACGAGCATCAACTGGAGGAGCTGATCTCGTTGCGCGCCGAGCGCCATGCGGATTCCCAATTCCATGGTTCGCTGAGTGGTCAGGTACGACAGCACGCCGTATAACCCCACCGAGGCGAGAAGCAGCGACAAAATCGCAAATGCAAGGACGAGCGTCGCGCTCAGGCTGGCATTCACCAATGACGCGCCAATGACCTGATTCATCGTCCGCACATCCGAAACCGGAAGCCCGGGATCGAGAGCTGCGATCTGCTTTTGCACCGGCACCGAGAACTGCAACGGATCCGAAGCCGTGTGAACGGCGAGCGTGGAAGTGTCCCAGCCTTCAAGGATGGGGAAGTACATGGCCGCCTTCGGCTCTTTGCCGACCTGGTACAGGGTGTCGCCGACTACGCCCACAATTTCATAATCGACGATGCCGGGCGCTCCAGCGTGAAAATGCGCCGGTACGTGCAGGTGCTTGCCGATAGGATTCTCACCGGGGAAGTATTCGTGGACCAGTTGACGGCTCACAATCACTTTGTACGACCGCGCGCCCCGCTCGTCGCTGGTAAAGAACCGCCCGCTCACAAGAGGAATCCCGAGGGCGCTGAAATAGCCTGGATCGGCCCAGCGCATCAGGGCGTCGGGCAGGTCTTCACCGACCTTCAGCGGAGGATGCTCCTTCACCGTGAATACGAAGTCTCCCCAGAATCCCGCTCCCGGGACCGTGTTTCCCAAGGCAGCGCCGCGAACTCCGGGGAGTGCTCTAACTTGCGCCAGCAGCGCTTCATTGAACGCGTTCTTCTTCTCCGGGGTGTCGTACTTCTTGTCCGGCAGACTGTAATTCAGCGTGAGCACATTTTCGGTAACGCAGCCCGGGTCGGCTGAGCGCAACCGCAGAAAGCTCTTGAGCAGCAACCCCGCGGCAACCAGCAGGACCACCGTGATTCCAATCTCCGCCGTGAGGAGTGACTTGCGCAGCGCCGTACGCGAAACGCTGCTCGCTCCCGTGCGCGTGGAGGTCTGGAGGGCTCTTAACATCGTTTTGCCCGTGGTGGAGAGGGCGGGCAGCAAGCCGGCCACCAGCGCCGCCGCGAACATCAGCACGCACGCAAACGCAATGACAGCACCATCGATCTGGATGGCCTGCGTGGTGGGCAGGTCTTTCCACGCATGGGCGAGGAACTTCGTCGCCAATACCGACAGCAGAATGCCGGCCAGGCCGCCGGCCGCACAGATCAGCACGCACTCGGTGAGCTGCTCGCGAATCAAGGTGAAGCGCTGCGCCCCGAGAGCGCTGCGTATCGCCACTTCTTTCTGCCGGGCCGCGCTCCGCGCAATCAGGAGATTCGCAACATTGAGGCAGCCGATCAGCAGCATGCATCCAACCGCGCTCAGCATCAGTGTCAAAGGCTTCTTTACGTTCCCGGCCAGGTCCTCGTTCAACGAGCGTGGAACAACGTCTTCCGCCACTGGATCGCGCGGATATTGAAGGTGAAGCTGATACTGTACCGCGCCTACCTGCGCCAGCGCGCTCGCGAGGCTTACATCGGGACGCAACCGCGCGACCACCTGGCTCTGGTGCCAGTCGTGATGCTGCAGCAGCTCTGGCGTGGCATCCGCTTTATACGGAACCCACAGCTGAATGCGAACATCGGGATAAGTGAACCACGATGGCAGCACGCCGACCACGGTGTAGGGCTTGCCGTCGAGATGAATCTGACGACCCACAATGTTGGGATCGCCGGAGAACCGCCTCTGGAACACGCTCCAGGTGAGCATCACCACGGCGCTGCCGCGCTGGTCCTCCGGCTCAGTAAATACCCGGCCCAACGCCGGCTGCACTCCCAGCAGCGGAAACAGGTTCCATGAGCCCGCCGCGCCGCGGATCGACTCCGGCAGGTCGCCGCGTTCACCGGTCAGGTTGTACCCGCCGTAACGCATGATTGCCATGTCTTCGAAACCGCTGGTCCTGGAGCGCCAGTCGTAAAAGTCGGCGGGCGCCACCGGGTTGTAGTTGAATTCTCCCGGGCCGCCCCCCAGGGCTCCTCGAAAGTGCTCGTGCACAATCACCAGCCGTGCGGGATCCCGGAAAGGAAGCGGCCTGAGCAAAACCGAGCGCACGATCGTGAAAAGAGATGTGGCCGCACCAATGCAGAGAGCCATGACCGCAACGGCGATGATGGAGAATCCGGGAGTGCGGCCGAGAGTGCGAAAAGCATATTTCACGTCGCGGCCGATCCGGGTGAACGGCTGAGGAGAATTCTGCGCCCATAACGATTCGCGCACCTTCTGTGGGTTTCCAAGCTTTACCCGCGCCTGCCGGCGGGCCTCGTCGGGCGACATTCCGCGCGCCTCGTTGTCGGCTGCCTCTTCGGCCAGGAAAACCTCAATCTCGCTCTGCAACTCGGCGTCGGAGCGACGGCGGCGGAGAAACCTCAACCAGTTCATTGCGCGCCGCCTTCTTCGCCCATCACCAGGCCGATGGCGCGCGTCATCTGGCGCCAGCGGCTGGTTTCGCGTACCAGCTGTCTTCGGCCCTCCGCGGTCAGCCGGTAGAACTTCGCCTTGCGATTGTTTTCGCTGGCACCCCAATAAGAGGAAACCCATTTTCGGTCCTCGAGCCTATGCAGCGCGGGATAGAGCGAACCCTGTTCCACTTCGAGAAGATCTTCAGAGGTGTGCTCAATGACTTTTGCGATGGTGTGGCCGTGCGCGTCACCGCCGACAAGAGTGCGCAGGATCATCATGTCCAGTGTGCCCTTGAGCATTTCGCTCGGCGGCTGGTTGCTTTTGCCCATGGATCTCCCCTCGAAGTTCTATTGGAAGGAATGATACACCACTCGAAGTTCTATGGGGAGAACTGCGGGACGCTTCCGGTTTGAGAGCCGCGCGGGTGCGCCTGCTCAAGCTACCTTCGATCAGTGCATCGGCCATTTGTTGAGTGGATCGACAGCGAGCCGGGCGCGATTGTGTGGAGCACGTTTGTTTGTTAGCTTGACGTGCATGCCGCGGAATGTTCCCGAAGAGCTCAGCAAAACCATCGAGACGCTTTATCGGTCCGAATCGGGCAGGATTCTCGCGACGCTGGCGCGCCTGCTGGGTGATCTCGATGTGGCCGAAGAGGCCATGCACGAGGCCTTTGCCGCGGC
>DASXGD010000102.1:0-4317 GCA_036489245.1 Occallatibacter sp.
CGGCCAGACGTTTACGGCGAGTGCCGCGACCAACCTGCCACCGGCAGGCGCTTCTGCGCAATTCAAGGCAACACCTGGGCACCAGGGAGACATCTGGCTCGCGGGCGGAAGCACAACAACCGTTTACGGCATCTGGCATTCCGTGGATAGCGGTAACTCTTTCTTCAAGCTATCGGACGTCGATGCAGCCAGCACAATTGGCTTCGGCAAGCCGGCACCTTTCCACAAATACCCGGCCCTGTATAGCAGTGCCGCGGTTTCGGGTGTCTGGGGAATTTATCGGTCCGACGATGCAGGGTTTACGTGGAGGCGGATCAACGACAATCAGCACCAGTACGCACTGACTAACTCCGCCATCACCGGCGACCCGCGCATCTATGGGCGCGTTTACTTCGGCACCAATGGCCGCGGAATCATATATGGGGATCCTGCAAACTCCGACGACTAAGCAAAGTTTGGACGATGAGTGATGAAGAATCGGACAGACCGAACGCCGTGATCTGGTGTTCAGGGGCGTCTCAGTACCGCAGTCCGAGTTTGATCGGAAACTCCTCTTCACCTTCCTCCAACTCCATTTGGCTGCTGTCGAGCCGCACCACGTCTCGATGCCTTTTGCGAAACCACAGATGTGCGACAACAACCAAGATAGCTGCGATACCAAAATGTTCCGCGTTGTTTTCGATCCAGTATTCTGAGGCCAGCGAAAGCGCGGTGACAACCGGAAAGAAAGTAAAGTATTTCAACATCGTGAATGCCAGGTTTGATTGCTCTCTCGCCGGCTCTCCGGTGAAAGGCACAATTGTCACATTTAGAAAGAAAGCATCGGTCAACAATACGCACATCCCGGCTGCGACCAGTAACTGCGCGGCGGTTGCAGTGCGGCCCAGCAGTTCAGCCGGGGCCACAAGCCGAAATGCTGCGATCGCAACCATGGTCACCACCGCGCCGCATAACATGACCCACACTTTGGCGGCCAGCAGCTGCTCCATCGCAGCTTCAAAGTGCGGCGGCTTTCCGTGAATAATGCGCAAGGCCCAACCTCCGCGCTGATTGCCCGACGAAACAAAGGCCGTCCGCAATCCGGCGATCACCCAGAACGCCACAATCCCGATTGCCACACGGATGCCATCTGCCGAGACTTCCGCTCGCAAATGTCGGCCGTGGACCGTGAATCGGAGAACCGTCGCCACGACCACGGAAAGGCCCACACCGCCATAGAGCACCAGGTAGATCCGATAGCGCGGAACCCGCAGGAGCGTCTGCCCAATGAAGTGAAATATGGCTCGACGGATCGTCGGCCGCACCAACGTCGCATGGAGCAGTCCGTTCAGCGGCGTCGCTATGCGATGGCGCGTCGACAGCGTGCTTGTTCCCTCCACCAGTTGCCGCACCCTGCGGAGATAGGCTATCGGATAAAATGCCAGCGCGGCCGCTCCAACTGCCAGGGTCGCGACCCATCCAATCCTCGCCAACTCGGCGAAAACCGGCAGAGCCGACGGCCCCTCCAGCAGCCTTTGATATATTGCCAAAAACCAGAACGGCGGAAACCACCGTGCTGCGCTGCCGCCCGCCTGGAGCAGGCCTGGCGTAACGCCCGACAGAACTGGAAAGAGCAGAAATAGGACTACCAGGACCGTCACCGCCAGCCCCTGCAGTGCAAGCGAAATTCTTCGAAATAGCCGTTCGCCGAGAATCGACAAAAGCACGCCTTGCAACGCGAGGATGAAAGCCGCCGCAAACAGTCCGCTCCCTGCCACGGCCACGATATGTCCTGCGACAAGTCTCGGCAGGTTTGGAGGATCCGTTGCCATGGGCAGCACCACCGGAGCCAGAAAATTGGCATCGAACAGGAACCCGAAGATGAGCACGGCGATAGCTCCCACCCGCGCCAGAAATACTCTTTGCCCGGCCAATGGCAATGTCCCCAGAACAAAGATGTCCAGGAGGTCAGGAAAAAAAAGGTCCCACTCAAACACCGTGACAAGACCCATCGCCACAAAGGAATGGAGCACAAAGAAGAAGTGATGATTCACCTGCACCCAGTAAGGCACCGGGACATCGGTGAAAGGGTGGTCTTGCCGGAATACGATCACGTGATGGTACACGGGCCACAAGTAGATCGCCACTATGAACGGCGGCAGGCCAGTCGCAAAGGCAATTAGAATCAGCCGCGCCTTGGCGTCCCCATCGGGTGAGGCAGTCTCGTGATTGAAGAATCGCTCCAGAAAATGCTGGATGAGCAGCGAAACCTGGCTTCTCTCCGGCTGCCGCACGGGGCCCAGGTCTGCCTGTTCGCTCAAAGAGAGCGGCCGCGTATCGGACATCGTAATCAGGCGCTGGAATGAATCAGGCATGGGCAATCTGCATGATTTCGACCATTCTCTCTGCCGCCACTCGCGTATCCTGCTGCTGCACCAATTGCGCAAACACGCTTTCAAGATTTGGCAGGCTCATGAGTGTAGTCAGTTCTGACGGGGGCGCGTCAGCCAGCACCTTTCCCCCGGCAATCACGATTACCCGGCTGCAGACCTGCTCCACCGTTTCCAGCACGTGCGAGATATACAGCACCGCCTTTCCCTGCGCCGCCAGTATCTCCAGCAGATCTTTGAATAGCCGCCCCGAGGCTACATCCAACCCCGACAACGGCTCATCGAATATCAACAGCTTCGGATCGTGCAGCAAGGCCGCGGCTATCAGGACCCTCTGCCGCATCCCTTTCGAATAGGAAGAAATCGGCGTGTGCTGCCAGGATTTCAGATGAAGCAATTCGAGCAGACCGGTCGCCTTGATCTCAATCAGCCGTTCGCCGATCCCGCGCAATCGTCCTACCAGCTGCAGATACTCCAGCCCTGAGAGGTAGGTGTAGAGATGCGCCTCTTCCGGCACATATCCCAGCACTTTGCGAAAGCCCACCATGTCGTCGCGAATGTCGCGACCTTCGAAAAGGACTTTCCCCTCATTTGCACGCAGCAGGCCGGTGATGATCTTCACGGTGGTCGACTTCCCGGCTCCGTTCGGACCGAGGAAACCGACTATTTCGCCCGGCGCAATCCTGAAGCTCACATCCTCGACGGCCGGAATCCCACGAAAACTGCGGTAGAGATGCCGGACTTCGAGCATTGATCTGCGGCCTCCATGGCCGCTTACCCTATGTAGCATTCAGCATAATAAATAACCGGAGATTGTCAAGTAGATTGCTACATAGTTACAATTACCCATGGCCGCAGACCCCAAACTCTCCCACACAGCCGCCATGATTCTTCAGGCCATCAGCGCCGGGGTCGGCTACGGGTTTAGCATCATGGAGATGACCGGCCTCCCCAGCGGGACCGTGTATCCGGCCATGCGCCGTCTCGAGCGCGACCAGTTGATCCGTTCGCAATGGGAGCACCAGTCGATCGCGGACGCAGAACAGCGGCCGCCGCGCAAATATTACAACCTCACCGCCCGGGGTAAATCCACCCTCGAAGCTTCCCGCAAACGTTATCCCCTGCTCGAACGTCTGATCTCCACCGAAGAGGCCAGCTCCCGATGAAGCCTTCAGCCAATCAACTTTTCCAGGCACTGGATGAGATCATTCTGCGCTCCGCGGCGTTTCTCGTTCCGTCGGATCAGCGAACCGAGTGGCATCGTGAGTGGCATGCGGAGCTCTGGCATGTAGGCCGCTCCTGCTGCGCTACCGGTTCATTCTCGTGGCGGGCGCAGAGGGAAATCACCGCCTTCTGCCTCGGTTCTTTTCCGGATGCACTCTGTGTGCGCCGCCAATCATGGCTGACCGGTTCTCGGCTCGTGCGCATGCCCGTCGTCCCGCGGCCCAGCCTGACTGGCTCGGCATCACAGTATTTGTGCGGCCTCCTCGCTGTGCTCGCCGTCTGCGTTCTGTTCGCCCGCCTAATTCCCGGCGTGCACGCGGAGGCCGACTCATCACGTTATCAGGTCAGCCCCGGCCTGATCCTTATCCAGGCTGCGCATTCCGGCGATGACTTGATGCCATCGATCTCCGCTGATCTGTTCCGCCAATGGAAGGCGAGGCGACACCGCTATTTTGATCAATTCGCCTTCTATCGCACAGCCCGGGAAACCGCATCCATCTCGTCCACGCACGTCGCTCGCTGGAGAGTGACCCATTCCAGCCTCAATCTTTTTTCGATGCTCGGCCTGCAAATCCGGTTCGCGCCCGCGGCCTGGGAGGATGATCGCAATATTCCCTCCGTCATCCTCAGCTACGAAACATGGACACACGACTTTGGCGCCAATCCACAAATCGCAGGCGTTCTGATTCATTTCGGCCATCGAATGGCGAAAATCGCCGGCGTT
>DASXGD010000161.1:0-1706 GCA_036489245.1 Occallatibacter sp.
GCCTGTCCGCGCTTGTCTACCATTCCTTGCGCCACAGAATGACGGTCGCGATCGAAGCCCCCAGAGTCAGCGCGAATGCTACCAGCAAAAAGCGCGGCCGGTACACCAGGGTTACCTGCTGGCGCCCTTGCGGCAGCTTAAGCGCCAGGAGAGTCCCCTCGGTGACGAAGGATGCTTTGCCAGCCTCGATCCTCCAACCCGGGTAGTAGTTCTGATTGATAACCAGCACGGTCGGCGCGGGCGCGTAAACATCGTAGCTCAGCTCATTGGGGCTCCATCGCGTCTGAAGCACGCGGCTCGATCCGAGCAGATAGTATTCTCCCCGGTAACTGATGTCGGTCGGGTTGTTGCGTGCAGTCGTAGTGGTCGGGATCGAGTTGTATCCATAGCCTTGGCAGTTGGCCGAGCCCATGTTGGCCAGCGCCATCTCGGTCTGATTTTCGGGATTGGCGACAAACCACTGCCGAAACTCCGCGGCCTTCGGCAGCGGCTCGATCTGGTTGTGAAACATGTAGCGGAGATTCGGCGGACCAACCATCCACGAGTCGACCAGGCCGACGGCCAGCAGCGCGACCGCGATACCTGCCGCCCACCTTGAATTTAATCGAGAGATGGAATCCGCTCCTAGAGCGGCCAGTACCCCGGTGCAGAACGAAAATCCAATGACGAACCGCGCCGGCAGGTCGATTTGATGCGTCAGCGGCAGGTAGTGCAGCAGATCCAGCGCCGAACGCCGCCCGCCATCGCCCTGCGCCAGCAGGAAGAAGAGCACCGCCCCCGCCAGCCACGGCAAGCTGCGCAGTCGCGCCGCGAAAATGCCGACCAGCGCCAGCAACGCAAAGGCCGGCGAGAGGTACGCTCCGTATTCGGACAGAAGGAAAACGCTGACCCCGACCCGATACAGGTCCTGGTTGCGCGAGAACAGGTACACGCTCATCAGCTTTAGATCGTCATACTCCGGGCCAAACGGCGGCCGCGGATGGATGGTGAGCATCTCCCAGGCTGGAATCAGCTTCATCGCCGCGAAGCCGGCTGCAAATATCCCCAACATCATTCCAGTCAAAGCTGGGCGGGCATTTCGCTGAGAAACCGCAAGCGCGAGGGAAAGTATGGCAACCATAATCCCCGCATACAGGAACGTATAATTGCCCTCCGTAAGCGTCAGTGCGCAGAGGAGACCGCCGATCGCCGCGACGAACAGAGACTTTCGTTCAACCGCCACGATCAGCAGCGCGATCACCCAGGGCAGGTACGCGGTGGGTAGAAAATTCAGATGGCCCACCGCAAGATGGAGGTACAGCCACGAACTTGCGGGGAAGGCACCCGCACACACGAATGCCGCAGGCCGGGTGAGGTCCATCACCCGCGCGAGCAGATAGCCCCCCGCAAACGCTATGGCGAGGTGGAAAAAGATCTCCAGGTACAGGCCCGCATAAACGCCGAACCACAAATAGAAAAGAAAAAAGGGCGTAATGATGCCCGATTCGGGATTCCCGAGCATTGCCATCCCGCCGCATCGATAGGGATTCCAGAATGGGAGCTCATGAAAGTGCGCCACTGTGTGGTACGGCACCCACCGGAGTTCCGTGAAAAGATCCCAATCGCCATTGGAGGGAAACCGTGCAAGGTGAGACAGGTCGGGCGGCAGATTGAGCCACCCCCAAATGCCCGGCCCCAGGTAACCCACCCGACAGAGGAGCGGATAA
>DASXGD010000175.1:0-9109 GCA_036489245.1 Occallatibacter sp.
AGCTCATCGTGTCCCCCCTGCCCGCGTCACTCCTGTCTCGGTGCGTTCGATCAAGCCCTGGGGCAGTCCCAACCGCCCGCGCAGCAGCCGCTCGCGTCGCGCCATCTGGCCATGGTCTGCTTCGTGATCGAATCCGGCCAGGTGCAGCAGCCCGTGGAGGATCAGCAACTTGATCTCGACTGCGAGCGCGTGCCCCTGCGCGCGCGCCTGGCGAAGCGCGGTTGGCACGCTGATGGCCAGGTCGCCGGCCACTTCGCCCGCCGCCACTTGCGGGGCGGGAAACGACAACACATCGGTGGATTTGTTTACGCGGCGGAATTGGCGGTTGAGGCGGCGAATCGCCGGGTCGGTCGTGAGCAGAACCGAAACCTCCCCCCGCACCCGCACCGCCGCTTGTGCCTCGCTGAGAAAACGGGTAAGCGTCCGCGCCGAGGGCAGACGGCGATCACGGTTAGTCATTGGGGAAACAGCCGAAGACATCCTCTTCGTCTGCGGGGCGAGGCTGGGAGGGTCTGAGTCCAAATCTGGGTCAACGAGAATCATCGTGCCGGGGACCCCGCTGCGGCGAAGCCCCCAATCACTTTCGATTTTACGCGAACCGCCTCACTGTGGCTTGGCCGGGTGCATCGCCGGCCCGGTGGCACGGGGCTCACGCGTGTCCGGACGGACCTGAATCGATTCCGGCATGCCCTCGCCGATACCTAGCGGCAGTTCCTGCTGCTGCGGCTTGGCCGACTCGTAGGCCCGCACAATGCGCTGCACCAGCGCGTGCCGAACCACGTCCGAATCCTCGAAGTGGCAGAAGCGGATCCCCTCCACCCCTTCAAGCACGTTGATCGCATCAATCAAGCCCGATTTACGCGGATTGGGCAGGTCGATCTGCGTAATGTCGCCGGTAATCACCGCTTTGGAGTTGTTGCCCATGCGGGTCAGAAACATCTTCATCTGCTCGATGGTGGTGTTCTGCGCCTCGTCCATGATGATGAAAGCATCATTGAGGGTGCGACCGCGCATAAAAGCCAGCGGGGCCACTTCGATAACGTTCTTTTCCAGCATCTTGTCAACCTTCTCGGCGTCGAGCAGGTCGTAAAGCGCGTCGTAAAGCGGACGAAGATACGGATCCACCTTTTCCTGCAGCGACCCCGGCAGGAAGCCCAGTTTTTCGCCGGCTTCGACCGCGGGACGAACCAGTACGATGCGATTGACCTTCTTCGCATTCATGGCCGAAACGGCCATCGCCACGGCCAGATAAGTCTTGCCGGTGCCCGCCGGACCCACGCCGAACACCATGTCGTTTTGTTCGATGGCCTCGACGTACTTGCGCTGATTGATGGAGCGCGGCTGCACGCAACGCTTGATGCCGGCTGAGCGCTGCTTGCCCGAATCCACCAGCGACCGCAGCGTCGTGGCGGGGTCCGCCACGACGAGGCGGAGCATTCCATTCAGCTCGCCGTTGTGGGGATTGACGCCCTGACGGCGCAAAGCCTCGAAATCCTGAAAAACGCGCTGGACCCGAGTCACGCTGTCTTCCGGCCCCTCTACGTGCACGGCATCCGAGCGAAGATCGATCCGAACACCGAGTGAATCTTCCATCAACCTGAGGTTTTCATCGCGGGTCCCGAACAGGGGCTCAAGGTTTGGCGTGATCTCCAGAGCGATCTTCAATGTTTTCAATACCCTCCATTACAACGACTGACGTTGAAAGAGCGATGGCCTCCCGCCACCTAGTCCTTTTCATCGGCACAAGCCGAAGCGAAGCTTACAGCTGATGAATTGGATGCGACGGAAGTCAAGGCGGCGCACCGCTGCACTGCCCTCTGATGAGTAGGGCGTAATTTCGATTGGATTGGGGTCGGGGAGATCGAAGGCAAAACTGAGCAGTTGCTCGGAAATGCCTCAAGAACCGACGGGATGGTGTGAGCGACCAAATCCGGTATCTGGGCTGAGAGTAGCGCCGCTGGGCAGCGCCGTCAATGCGCCAGGTCAAAGATTTTCGTGAAAATATGACTCGAAAGATACCCTCCCGGACCTAACATTCAGGCTCGCAAGGACAGTTCATCTGAGGATGACTGGAGCTGTGGCATCTCAGGGTCGACATCGTCCGAGTCCTCTGTCTGAATGGCGCCGTGCGAAGCTCCGCACCCCTCGCATTGACCACCCGTTGCCTTTCCCGTAAACTAAGAAATTGCGTGGGATGCGGCCGTGTTTGCATTCCGGCTTATTGATCCCAAAGACATTAAGGAACAACAAGAATGGCAAATCACGTATCTTCGCTGAAGCGCACCCGTCAGACCGAAACCCGCACGGCGGTGAACCGTGCCAACCGCAGCCGTGTGCGCGGCAGCCTCCGCCAGCTGCGCGAAGCGCTGGCCAAAGGGGATGTGAAGGCCGCCCAGGCACAGTTCCGCGAGACCGTCTCCACCCTCGACAAGAGCGTTCAGAAGGGCGTTCTCCACTCCAACACGGTTTCCCGCTACAAGAGCCGCCTCAACGCACGGCTGAAGGCCCTGGCGACCGCCAAGGCATAGCAGCTTCTCATCTCGCAAGATCTTGAATGGCCAGGGGCGACCTTGGCCGTTTGTGTTTTCTTTGGCGTAGGTGCGCGGCCGGGGCCGCTCCAGGCTTCAGCTTCCCGGTCCAGCCTCCCAAATCGAGAGCGACGGCCATGCAGGCGTTGCGCAGTTCGTCCGCGAGCGTTCGATCGGCAATGGTGCGAGCCACGATCATACCGCCGATCGACAGGGCCGCGATGGCCTGTGCAGTGCTGCGGCGACGCCGGCCGTCCTGGACCATGCTCCGTTCGAGAACGCTTACCATCGCCTTGAAAACCGTTTCGAAGGCCCGCTTCGCGCTCAGGCCGCTGCGACCAACGTCAGTCGGGAGCGCAACCATGGGGCAGGAGTTTTCCACGTCTTCGAAATGCTGGCGGGATAGGTAGGCGCGGACGACTTGTGCGCCCACATCGGTGGACGACAAGTCAACGTGCACACCCTCCCAGCAATTCTTCCACTCCGGGTCGGTGAAGAAGCAACTCAGCACCTCGGCGTACAAATCGCTCTTGCTCTCGAAGTAACTGTAGAAGCCGCCGTGCGTGAGGCCGGCGCCGGCCATGATCTGGTTGAGCGAAACACTTTCAAAGCCGTATTGATTGAAAAGCCTCCGCGCGCTGTCGACAATCTTTTTCTTGACAGCCGCGCGATGAGCAGCAGGATAAGGCATGATCTCTCCTTGATTGCGTGGGACCTTCAGTATGTCCTTACAGGAGTTTGGCAGCCCAGGAAAATATGTTCTTGAACATATTATTTCCTGCTGTTCTTCTCGGAGAGGAATCGATTCGTTCGATGAAAGTGAGAGGGCAATCATGGGCGACGGAACGAGTGACCAAAAACTGACTTACGGACTTACCAGGCGGCGGGCGATCGCGGCTGTTGCGATGGGATGGGCCGCCATGGCCTTGAAACCCATGGTGGCGCGTGCAAAATCGGACGGTGAGATCTCCCACACCGCGGAAGCCATTCACCAGGAGAATACCTTCAAGGCCAGCCGGAAACGGGTTTACGAGGCGCTCACCGACACCGGGCAATTCGACAAGGTGATCGAAATCAGCGGCGCGAAGAAGTCCACGGCCCTGGGGACCGAGGCCACTCGGATAAGCGGCGAGGTGGGGGGTGGGTTCGTCATTTTCGGCGGACACATTATCGGCCGGCAGATCGAACTGGTGGCGAATACGCGCATCATCCAGGCCTGGCGCGTGGTCGACTGGGAGCCCGGAGTTTACTCCATCGCCCGGTTTGAACTGACCGGGCAGGGAGACGAAACCCGGATTGTGTTCGATCACACCGGCTTTCCCAAAGGACTGGGTTCGCACCTGGCGGAAGGGTGGAGACTCCACTACTGGGAACCGCTCCAGAAGTTTCTCTCGTGAAAAGGCAAATCCGCGTCCCAGTTACAGGCGTTCGAAGATCCCCGCGGCTCCCATGCCTCCACCCACGCACATGGTCACCATCCCGTAGCGCGCCTTCCGGCGTTTCATTTCTTCGAGCAGTGTCGCGGTGAGTTTAGCTCCGGTGCAACCCAGCGGATGGCCCAGGGCAATGGCCCCGCCATTGACGTTCACCTTGTCCGGATCGAGCCCGAGTGCGCGGATCACAGCCAGGGCCTGGGCAGCGAAGGCTTCGTTCAGTTCGATGAGCCCGAGGTCGTCCAGTGTGAGTCCGGCCATCTTCAGGGCCTTGGGAATGGCGTGGATGGGGCCGATGCCCATCTCTTCCGGCAGGCACCCCGTGGCGGTGTAAGCCACGAGGCGCGCGAGGGGCTGGAGGCCGAGTTTTTGGGCCCGGCCAGCCTCCATCAGGACGGCTGCCGCCGCTCCGTCGGAGGTCTGGGAGGCATTGCCGGCAGTGACGGTCCCATGCGCGTGAAACGCGGGCTTGAGCCTGGCCAGGGCCTCCGCCGAAGTATCGGCGCGAGGCCCTTCGTCGGCGCCAAAGACCGATTCCGCCACGTGAGGTTTGCCGGCCTTCTGCCCCGGTGTCGCGGTTGTCACCGTCACCGGAACCAGCTCCCCCTCAAAACGGCCCGCGGCCTGGGCGGTCAGCGCTTTCTGGTGGCTGCCGAGGGCGAAGGCGTCCTGGTCTTCGCGCGAGACGTTGTAATGGCGGGCCACCCGCTCAGCCGTGAGGCCCATGGTCAACAGCGAAGCAGGGTAATTTTCGGCCAGCCATGGATTGGGGCTGGGCTTCGAGCCGCCCATGGGAATCATGCTCATCGACTCCGCGCCGCCGGCGACAACCACCTGATCGGTGCCGGTACGAATGCGCATGTCGGCCTGGGCGATCGCTTCCAGACCCGAGGCGCAGAGCCGGTTCACGGTGACGCCGGGAACCCCGACGGGAAGCCCAGCCCGCAGCGCCGCGAACCGGGCCATGTTGAAACCGGCTTCGCCCTCCGGCTGCGCGCAGCCCAGGATCACGTCGTCGATTTCGGCTTTGTCCAGGTCCGGGACCCGGTTCAGCGCCCCAATCATCGCAGTTGCGGCAAGGTCGTCGGGGCGAGTGGTGGCGAGAGCTCCCTTGGGCGCGCGGCCCACCGGCGTGCGAACGGCACTAACAATGACGGCTTCGGGCATCGGAAATACTCCTCAAGCGTTCTGCCTTATCTCGATTTTTCACAAGCTTCGAAGGCTTGGGTCGCGGCTTGATCGGAACAATCGTCACAGTTTCACAGTACCGGGGGGGGAGGGGTACCCTCATCGGCTCGACTTTTCATCTGCAAGCTACTGAATTAAAATGGTATATGGGCGCAATCCCGCGAATATAAACGGTCCAAAAGGGCCGTTTTGGGCTTCTAGAGGGCTCATAACGAAACGGAATTGCTTTCGGTGCCCTGGGTTCTGCCTGAGTCCGCACGTCGATCCCTCCACCTCTATTGTGGCAAAACCATTGGAAACAAGATGCAAAGCGCGCGCATTTTGGCGCAGTCACGAAGACGAGGCTGCGGGCTGTGAGACACGCGGGTTAGATGCCCCGGGCCAGCTCGACGATCCATGTTCACAGCTGGCGCATTGTTAATCTTTCGTCTCGACCACCGTCCATGCGTGTTGGGTATAGATCCGATAAACCGTTCCATGTTCTACAACCGAATCGGCCACGGCGTCGTGATCGGGCGGAGGAGACTTCCGCTGCAGGGCGCCTTGCGCCCGGCGCACGGTTTCCGGCGGCGCCGGGTCAATGGCCCAGTTAAAGCCCAGAACCCCGGTGGAATCGTGGCGCTGCAAACGTTTCGTCTCCGGCGCGGAGGACAACACGATGGGCCGCCCCGAAGTGCTGCCAAAGAAAACCAGCAGGGAGACCGTTCCCTGAGCCGAACACAAGACTGCCCAGTCAGACGAGCCGGAACGCTCCAGGCTGGCATGAACGACATTTTCAGGGTGATGCGCGGCATAGGTCTGGGGGACCAGGCAATCCCGTTGACTCAGGAGATCCGCAACGGCAGGAGGCAAATCCGGGAACGAGCTGACCGGCAGCCTCCGAATCAGGTAAGCGGATCTCTGGCCATCGACGACCACCTGTCCGGACTCGACCAGCCGCTGCGTATCCGCGCCAGGCTCCTGGGCGATATGGACTTGAATGGGCAGGAAGGCGGTTACCGAGACCGCCAACGCTCTCCGCCAACCTTCCATGCCCGCCTACTTGAGATTGAGGCCGAGTTGCACCGCAATTGCGGCATCCACCTTTGCCATCTCATCGGAATCGATCAGACCCAGTTTAGCGCCAAACCGCAGTTTGCTGACGGTCGTCAATTGTGCGGCGATTGCTTTGCGCTCGTGGCCATTCAAATCGACCAGGGTCTCACCCGGATACACCCGTTCGATCCTGGATGTGACGGGCACCACCTGAACACGATTCAAGGCCTGATTGGCCGCATTGTTTGAAACCACGATCACCGGCCGCGTTTTCTGAATCTCTCCACCAACGCTCGGATTCACCCAGTAAACGTCGCCGCGTCTAATAGGCATCGCCAATCAATCCTTCGGTCCACTCTTCGGCTTCGGTTTCCTGTGCTCGATCGGCTGCCATCATTCGATACCCTTCGAGAAGTTCGGCATCGCGATTGCCTTTTAATCGTTCCACCTCCGCCTCGACAACGCCCGACAATTCGGCAGGAAGTATGAACCAAACCGGATGGGCATTTGCCAGTGGGACCCCCTTTTTGCTCTCCAGATTGTCGCCATTCCACCGAATGCCGAGGCACTTCTGCCCTCCGTATTCGAGCCTTGCAAGCGACCAGCTGCGATCAACCGGGCCTCGGTCAAATAAGACTTCAAGCTTTTGAACCTTGTTTTTTGGAGAAACCACGGTGTGCGGATCGATGTACATGATCAATCCCTTCTTAAAAAGGAGATTATCCTGCACTCACGTACGTACGTCAATTCATACGTACGTGCGTCAATTCCGCAGTGGCTTTCCCGTCTTGAGCGTGAAGGCAATCCGCTCCTGGGTCTGGCGCTCGCCGCACAGAGAGAGGAAAGCCTCGCGTTCCAGGTCAAGCAGGTAGTGCTCGCTCACCAGGGAGCCCGCCGTAATGCGGCCTCCGGCCAGGATGTACGCCGCCCAGCGGGCCACCTTCTGGTCGTGCTCAGAGGCGTAACCCGCTTCTCCCATCAGGAAGATGCCGGTCTCGAGCGCCCCCAGGGCTGCCAGGCCGGGCACGGGAATCTGGGTTCGCGGCTGCGGAGCGGCGTATCCAGCCTCGGCCAGCGCCGCCGCCTGGGCTTTGGCGTCCAGCAGCAGCCGTTCGCGGTTGAGCGTAATGCGGTCAGAAGGAGCCACGAGGCCGAGGGCGCGCGCCTCGACAGCCGAAGTAGAGACCCTGGCCATGGCGATGGTTTCGAGGGTGCGCCGAAGCGCAGCCAGCATCTCGGCCGACTGGGCAAAGCGCGAGGGAGGGTCTTTGGGGTCAGGGGGCGCCAGCGCGGCTGCGGAATCGACCGCGCGCAACAACATCTCCTTGGTGCCGCCGCCACCGGGGATCAGGCCGACGCCGGCCTCGACCAGACCGATATAGGTTTCGGCGTATGGCTGGCGGCGCGTCCCGTGCAGGCAGATCTCGGCTCCCCCGCCGAGCGTCATGCCAAAGGGCGCGACAACTACGGGGCGCGGGCAGAATTTGATGGCCGCCGTCATCTGCTGAAAAGCGCGAATGGCCGCCCCGATTTCGTCCCACTCGCCCTCCTGCGCCGATAAGAGAAGTTGCAGCAGGTTGGCGCCGACACTGAAGTTGTCGCGGTCGCCGGAGATCACGAAACCCGCGAAATCGCGCACCGCATCGGAGCCAGGCTGCAGAACCGAGGAGATCACCGAGACCACGTCGCCGCCGATGGCGTTCTTGAGCGAATGCAGTTCGATGCAGCCAATGCCATCGCCCAGATCGATCAGCGAGGCACTGGAGTTGCCCCGTACGACACCGTGGGAGCGGCGGAAATCCGCCACCCACGCGTGGCCGGGAACCTGCGGCAGCGATTCCATCTGTCCCGTGAGCGGCTGAAAACACTCCTGCCCGGCGACGGAACTCGAGGCATACCAGGAATCGCGGCCCGCGGCGAGCAGGGCATCGGCGTTGCGGCTGACGGGGATCGAAAGGCTGTTCATCCGAGAAATCGTGTCGCGCACCCCGGCCGCATCCCACATCTCGAACGGACCCATCTCCCAGTTGAATCCGGCGCGCGTGGCGCGATCGATGGAGGGGGCATCGTTGGCGGCTTCCCCAATGCGGTCCGCGGAGAAATTCCACAGCGTGGTGAGGAGCGGCCAGAGAAACCTGGCGGCCTTGTCTTTTGCCGGGTCATTGGCCAGCAGCAGCTTCAGCCGCTCCTTCAGCGTGGGCGCACCTTTGGCCATATCCAGCGAGGGCAGAGCGGCTTTGGCGAGGGGACGATACTCGAATGTCCTGACGTCCAGAACAAAGCGTTCATCTTTGCCCTCCGCGCCGCGTACTTTCTTGTAGAAGCCCTGTCCGGTTTTGTCTCCCAGCCAACCGCGCTTGACGATCTCCTGGAGCACGGCGGAGAAGCTGCCCTGGGCCGCACCCTGGGGAAAGTTGGCGGCCACGTGGGCCAGGATATCGATGCCCACCATGTCGGCAAGGCGGAAGGTCCCGGTGCGCGGCCACCCAATGGCCTGCCCGGTCAGCGCGTCGGCCTCCTCGATGGTGAGGCCCTGGTCAAGCATGAGCGACGCGGCCGTGAAGGTGACGGCAACACCGATGCGGTTGGCGATGAAGTTGGGGGTGTCGTTGGCGAATACGACCTGCTTGCCGAGCTGGCGGTCGGCGAAGGCGGCAAATGCGGCCACGACCGCGGGGTCGCTCGCGGGCGCCGGAATGATCTCCAGCAGTTTCATGTAGCGGGGCGGATTGAAAAAATGGGTGCCGAAGAATCGCTTCGCAATGCCGGAAGCCGGTCCGAACCCCGCGGCAATCTGCTTGACCGGCAGGCCGGAGGTGTTGGTGGTGAGCACGGCGCGGGGCGCCAGATGGGGCACGACGCGTTCGAGAAGCGCCCGCTTGATTTCAAGATTCTCGGCCACCGCTTCGATCACCCAGTCGCAGT